>CAZQPN010000606.1:0-2167 GCA_964595215.1 uncultured Rubrivivax sp.
TCTGCTGCAGGTTGGCTGCGGTCTGCTCGGTGCGGCCCGACAGGTCGGCGTTGCCGGTGGCGACCTCGTCGCTGGCCACGCGGATGTGGTCGGCGCTGGCGCGCACGTCGCTCACCAGCGCGCGCAGGCTGTCCTGCATGCGGGCCAGCGCGGCCAGCAGATCGGCCGTCTCGTCGCGGCCCTCCATTCGGATCGGCGTCGACAGGTCGCCGTCGGCCACCGCCAGCGCCAGCCGCCTGGCGTAGCCGATCGGCGCCACGATGGAGCGCGAGTTGAGCAGGGTCAAGGGCACGACGACGGCCACCACGAACGCCAGCACGACGCCAAAGCCGATCGCGGCGTGGTCGATCGTGGTCTCGAACTCGGCCGCCGTGGCGTCGATCTCGGTGTCGATGAGGCGCGCGATCGCGCTGACGGCGGTCTCGACCTCGGCCATGCGCTCCTTGGCCCGCTGCAGCTGGCGGTCGGCGCCCTTGGCGTCGTCGAACACGGCTTGCTGGATGCGGTCGAGCACCTTCTCGGTCGCTTCCCGGTAGGCTTGCAGCGCCGCCAGCCCGGCCTGCGCGTGCGCGTTGTCCTCGTCGGCCTCGCCTTCGGCCAGCGCCGCCAGCGACTGCCGCGTGGCGTCGATCGCGCCGACCCAGGACTGCCGGTGCGACAGCAGCGCCATCGGATCGTCGAAGTCGATCACCATGCTCTTCTCGAACACGCGCACCTCGCCAAGGTGGTGACGGATCGCCGCGGCGGCACGCAGCTCGTGCAGCGAGTGGTCGAGGAACTGGCCGTTCAGGCGCGCCAGCACAACGCCGGTACCGAAGGCAGTGGCGCCGACGAGCGCGAACAGCGCCAGCACGATGCCGATGGCACCGGCCATGCGCAGGCGGATCGGAAAGCGGCGCAGTGCCAGCTGGAGTCGTTTCATGCCGGTGTTCCTCAGCTGCGCGAGCGACGCACGATCGAGCCGATGTCGAGGATGAGGGCGACGCGGCCGTCGCCGAGGATGGTGGCGCCGGAGACGTTGTCGACCTTGCGGTAGTTCGCCTCCAGGTTCTTGACGACGACCTGCTGCTGGCCGAGCAGTTCGTCGACGAGCAGCGCGACGCGCCCGCCCTCGGCCTCGACGACGACCATGATGTGGCTCCCGTGTTCGGAGTCGAAGCGCGGCACGTGGAAGACGCGCTCGAGGTCGATCACCGGCATGTATTCGTCGCGCACCTGCACGACGCGGCCGTGCCCTCCGATGGTGCGGATCATCCCGTCCTTGACCTGAAAGGACTCGACGACCGATCCGAGCGGCAGCAGGTAGACCTCGTCGCCGACGCCCACGCTCATGCCGTCCATGATGGCCAGCGTCAGCGGCAGCCGCACCCGCACGCTCATGCCGTAGCCCTCGGCGGAGTCGATCTCGACCGTGCCGCCGAGCGCGGTGATGTTCTTCTTCACGACGTCCATGCCGACACCGCGGCCGGAGACGTCGGTCACCGCCTCGGCGGTGGAGAAGCCGGGCGCGAAGATCAGGCCGTAGACCTCCTGGTCGCTCAGGCTGTCCGGCGCGTCGAGGCCGCGTTCGCGCGCCTTCTTCAGCAGCTTGTCGCGGTTCAGGCCGCGGCCGTCGTCACGCACCTCGATGACGATGCTGCCGCCCTGGTGGCTGGCCACCAGCGTGATCGTGCCGTGCGCCGGCTTGCCCCGGGCCTGGCGTTCGGCGGGCAACTCGATGCCGTGGTCGCAGCTGTTGCGCACCAGGTGGGTCAGCGGGTCGGTGATCTTCTCGACCAGACCCTTGTCGAGCTCGGTGGCCTCGCCCTGGGTGACGAGCTCGACCTTCTTGCCGAGCTTGCCCGCCAGGTCGCGCAGCATGCGCGGGAAGCGGTTGAAGACGAGCGACATCGGCATCATGCGGATCGACATCACCGCTTCCTGCAGATCCCGCGTGTTGCGCTCCAGGTCGGCCAGGCCGGCGGCCATCTGCTGGTGCAGCGCCGAGTCGATGTCCTTGCTGTTCTCCGCCAGCATGGCCTGCGTGATGACGAGTTCGCCGACCAGGTTGATCAGCTGGTCGACCTTGTCGACCGACACCCGCAGGGTGGCGTCGCCCGCGGCGGCCATGGCCCGGGCCGCCGGCCTGGAAGGCGCAGCCAGCCCTGGCGCCGCGGCAGCCGTCACG
>CAZQPN010000607.1:0-2156 GCA_964595215.1 uncultured Rubrivivax sp.
TCTGGGACGACCCGCGCGAGGCCAACACCGAAGGCGGCATCTTCCCGGCCATCTTCGGCACCGTGCTGATGGTGATGCTGATGGCGGTGATGGTGACGCCGTTGGGCATCATGGCGGCGATCTACATGCGCGAGTACGCCAAGCAGGGGCCGCTGATCCGCGTCATCCGCGTGTCGGTCAACAACCTCGCCGGCGTGCCGTCGATCGTCTACGGCGTGTTCGGCCTGGGCTTCTTCGTCTACTTCCTGGGCGGCAACATCGACCAGCTGTTCTTCCCCGAGGCACTGCCGGCACCGACCTTCGGCAGCCCGGGGCTGCTGTGGGCCTCGCTGACGCTGGCGATCCTCACGCTGCCGGTGGTGATCGTCGCCACCGAGGAAGGCCTGGCGCGCGTGCCGCGCTCGGTGCGCGAGGGCAGCCTGGCGCTCGGTGCCACCAAGGCGGAGACGCTGTGGCGCACGGTGCTGCCGATGGCCAGCCCGGCGATGATGACCGGGCTGATCCTGGCCGTGGCGCGCGCCGCCGGCGAGGTGGCGCCGCTGATGCTGGTCGGCGTCGTCAAGCTGGCGCCGGCGCTGCCGCTCGACCAGTACTTCCCCTTCCTGCACCTGGAGCGCAAGTTCATGCACCTGGGCTTCCACATCTACGACGTCGGCTTCCAGAGCCCGAACGTCGAGGCCGCGCGCCCGCTGGTGTACGCGACGGCGCTGCTGCTGGTGGTCGTGATCATGGTGCTGAACCTGGCGGCGATCCGGCTGCGCAACAGCCTGCGCGAGAAGTTCCGCGGCCTCGAGTCCGTCTGATGCGCGCTTCCCGAACGACAATATTCCTCCTCGAAGGACTGCAGCCATGAACGCCATGACCGAATCGGCCACCCCGCGCGCGAGCATCGAGACCGCGGTGCCGGCGTCGGCACGCGAGGTCAAGCCGCTGAAGGACCTCGAGACCGCGGTGACGGTCAAGAACGTCGACCTGTTCTACGGCGACAAGCAGGCCCTGTTCGGCGTCAGCCTGGACATCCCGCGCGGCCACGTGGTCGCCTTCATCGGACCCAGCGGCTGCGGCAAGTCGACACTGCTGCGCTGCTTCAACCGCATGAATGACCTCGTCGACAGCTGCCGCGTCGAGGGCCAGATCCTGATCGACGGCACCAACATCTACGACCGCCGCGTCAACGTCGCCCAGCTGCGCCGGCGCGTCGGCATGGTGTTCCAGAAGCCCAACCCGTTCCCGAAGTCGATCTACGAGAACGTCGCCTACGGCCTGCGCCTGCTCGGCGTCAACAACCGGGCCCAGCTCGACGAGGCGGTGGAGCGCTCGCTCAAGCAGGCGGCGCTGTGGGACGAGGTCAAGGACCGTCTCGACATGAGCGGACTGAGCCTGTCGGGCGGCCAGCAGCAGCGCCTCGTCATCGCGCGCGCCATTGCGCTCGAGCCCGAGGTGCTGCTGCTCGACGAGCCGTGCTCGGCGCTCGACCCGATCTCCACCGCCAAGGTCGAGGAGCTGCTGCACGAGCTCAAGCACAAGTACACGATCGTGATCGTGACCCACAACATGCAGCAGGCCGCCCGGGTGTCCGACTTCACCGCCTACATGTACCTGGGAAAGCTGATCGAATACAACCCGACGCGCCAGCTCTTCATGAAGCCCGAGCGGCGCGAGACCGAGGACTACATCACCGGCCGCTTCGGCTGACCGGGCGAGGACGTTTGACATGATCGATCCCCATCCGCACATCTCCAGCCAGTTCGACGCCGACCTGCGCGACGTCTCCACCCGCGTGCTCGAAATGGGCGGCCTGGCCGAGGCCCAGGTGGCGCAGGCGATCTACGCGCTTTCGCACTTCAGCAGCGAGACCGCCACCCAGGTGCTGACGCGGGAGGAGCGGCTGAACCAGATGGAAGTCGAGATTGACGCCGACCTGCAGCGCGTCATCGCGATGCGCCAGCCTACGGCGATCGATCTGCGGCTGCTCATCGCGATCTCGAAGGCGATCGCCAACCTCGAGCGTGTCGGCGACGAGGCGGCACGCATCGCGCGCACGGTACAGCGCCTGGTCAACGCCGGCGTGTCCAGCCGCATGCGGGTGCCGGTGGCCGACATCGGCTACGAGGCCGAGCTGGCCATCGCCCAGCTTCGCAGGTCGCTCGATGCCT
>CAZQPN010000608.1:0-2148 GCA_964595215.1 uncultured Rubrivivax sp.
GGCGGCAGGTAGGCCAGCAGGAACATGCCGAAGTAGCCCGACGGCAGGCGCGGCAGGTCGGGGAAGTCGCGCAGCGACTGGTAGCCGCGCCCCGGGTGGGCGTGGTGGTCCGAGTGGCGCTGCAGCTGGAACACCACCAGGTTGGACACCAGGTGGTTGCTGTTCCACGAGTGGTGCGGCTGGCAGGGCTCGACGCGGCCGTCGGCCAGCCGACGGCGCTGCAGGCCGTAGTGCTCGACGTAGTTGGCCGACGTCAGCTGGAAGGCGCCCCAGAAGGCCACCGGCAGCAGCACCGCCAGCACGCCGGCGCCGAAGGCAGCCACCAGAGCGCCCCAGACCGCCAGCGTCACCGCGCCGGCTTGAACGATCTCGTTGCCCGGATGCCAGCCTCCGTGGCCCTGTCGGCGCAGACGGTCGGCCTCGAGGCGCCAGGCGCGCACGAAGGCGCCCGGCATCTCGCGCAGCGTGAACCGCCAGATGCTCTCCCCCATCTTGGCCGAGGCCGGGTCCTCGGGCGTCGACACGTGCCGGTGATGGCCGCGGTTGTGCTCGATCGAGAAGTGCCCGTAGCCGCCGAGCGCGGTGTTGAACAGTGCCACCTTGCGCGCCAGCCGGTCGCGCTTGTGGCCGAGCTCGTGGCTGACGTTCAGGCCGAAGCCGAGCACCGCTCCGGTGGCCATCACGGTCGCCACCCACGCGGCCGGCGGCAGCGCGTGCGTGGCCAGGAACGCCACGTTGACGAGGACCGCCGTCCACAGCACCGGCACCGTCGCGAACAGGATGGCGCGGTAGTACGGGTCGGCCTCGAGCGCCGGCACGGCGGCCTCGGGCGGATTGCTGAGGTCCTCGCCGAGCCAGAGGTCGACCAGCGGGATGACGAGGTAGAACACCACCAGCGGCACGAAGAACCAGCCGACGTGCGTGGCCCCCAGCAGGTGGGCACCGGTACCGCTGGCCGCGATGCCGGGCCCGGCCACCGACAGCAGCCAGCCCCAGCGCTTGCGGTCGCGGTAGCCGTGCAGGCCCGGCGGCACGGGGACGATGGTCGCCTGGGGGGTCGTCATGGGCGGATGGGCGGATCGCTCTTGCGCGGCGACGCTATTCTGCGCCAGCGCCCGCCGCGCCGTCAGCCGGCCACGGCCACCACGACGACGACGACGCCGACCACCAGGTTGACGACCACCCAGCGCCGAACCGCCGCCAGCGCCAGGGCACCTGCCGGCAGGTTGCCCTTCGCGAGCGCACGCGTCAGGCCGGGAAACAGCAGGAACCGGATGTGGCCGAAGACGATCGCCATCACGATGCCGAGCCCCGTCATCAGCGACCACGACCATGGCAGCACCAGCTGGCCGCCGGTGGCCGCCACGCGCTGGTGGACGTCGCCGATCATCCAGACACCGGTGGCCAGCACCGCCACCGTGGCGACCAGCACGGCAGCGAAGAAACGCCGCAGCACCTCGTGCATCAGCGCCAGCCGCTGCGCCGGCTGCAGTGCAGGGGCCTCCGCGAGCAGCGCTGGGCGCAGGAAGAAGTGCGCGAACACCATGCCGCCGACCCATACGACGACGGCGGCCACGTGAACGAGCTTGGCCACCGCGTAGCCGGCGTCCGCGCCCATGCTCAGTTCACCGCGGCCGAGCCGGGGGCCTGCTGACCCGGCGGCGTGAACAGCTCGCCGACGTCGACGGCGTCGAAGCGGTAGGGCCGACCGCAGAAGTCGCAGCTGACCTCGACCTCGCCGCGCTCGGCGATCAGCGAGTCGCTCTCCTCGCGCCCCAGGCCGAGCAGCATGTGGCGCACGCGGTCGCGCGAGCAACGGCAGGCGAAGGTGGGCACGCGCGGCTCGAAGCGCTGCACGCGTTCCTCCCAGAACAGGCGGCGCAGCAGGGTGTCGGCGTCCAGCGTCAGCAACTCCTCGGCGGTCAGCGTCGCGGCCAGGTGGGCGATGCGGTTGAAGTCCTCGGACAGCCCGATCTCGTCCTCGTTGCGACGCCCGGCGAGATTGCCCTCGCCCTCCACGGGCAGGCGCTGGATCAGCAGACCGGCGGCGACGCGCCCGTCGGCCGCCAGCACCAGTCGCGTGTCGAGCTGCTCGGACTGCAGCATGTAGTGCTCCAGCACCTCCGACAGCCGCTGCAGCGGCTCGCC
>CAZQPN010000609.1:0-2142 GCA_964595215.1 uncultured Rubrivivax sp.
GGCGATGATGTGCGACGTGATCCTCGCCGCCGACAGCGCGAAGTTCGGCCAGCCCGAGATCAAGCTCGGCATCATCCCCGGCGCCGGCGGCACGCAGCGGCTGCCGCGCGCGATCGGCAAGGCCAAGGCCATGGACATGGTGCTGACCGGCCGCATGATGGGCGCCGAGGAGGCCGAGCGCGCCGGTCTGGTGTCGCGCGTGGTGCCGGCGGACAAGCTGATCGACGAGGCGCTGGCGATCGGCGAACTCGTCTGCGCGCTCGGCACGGCCAGCGTGCTGGCGGCCAAGGAGTGCGTCAACCGCGCGTACGAGGCGCCGCTGTCCGAGGGCATGCTGGTCGAGCGACGGCTGTTCCACGCGCTGTTCGGCACGCCGGACCAGAAGGAGGGCATGGAGGCCTTCCTGGCCAAGCGCAAGCCTGAGTTCGCACGGTGAGCGCGGGCGGCCGCGCCTGCGCCGGGCGCCCTCGCCGGCTCAGGGCGTCAGCCAGGTCGCGATGCCAGAGCCGAAACGCGCGCGGCGATGGCCCTCGATGTGCAGCTCGAGCCAGTCCATGACCTGGACCTCGGCCCGCACGACGGCAAAGTGCTCGCGCGAGCCGCGCTCGGGCTGGTAGGTGTCGACCGGCGTCCCCGGGGGCAGGGCCGCCAGGTAGTCCTGCGCCGATGGCGAGAGCTTGACGCGTGCCCAGCGCGACGACACGTCCAGGCCGTCGTCCTCGAGCGCCAGCGACACGCGCAGACGCAGCTGCCACGACAGCGTGCGAGACCAGGCCACCATCGTCGCCTGCGGGCAGGCGAGCAGCTGGCGCACCTTGGCGCTGCGGTCGTCGGTGTAGAAGATCAGCGTGCGCGTGGCCTCGTCGGACTCGCGCACGATGACCGAGCGCGCGTCGGCGCGGCCCTCGTCGAGCGTCGCCAGCGTCATCACGCGCCACTCATGGTCGCGCTCCCGGCCGGCGCGCTGCAACTCGCGCCAGCAGGCGCGTTCGATCACGCCCAGCGATTCGATGCGTCCGTTCACCGGCGCATCATGCCGCGCATCGCCGCCGACGTCACGGCCCCTCGCGGCGCAGGGCCGGGAACAGCACGACGTCGCGGATGCTCGGGCTGTCGGTCAGCAGCATCACCAGGCGGTCGATGCCGATGCCGCAGCCGCCGGCCGGCGGCATGCCGTACTCCAGCGCGCGGATGAAGTCGGCGTCGAAGTACATCGCCTCCTCGTCGCCCGCCTCCTTGTGGGCGGCCTGAGCGGCGAAGCGCGCCGCCTGGTCCTCGGCGTCGTTGAGCTCGGAGAAGCCGTTGGCGATCTCGCGCCCGGTCATGAAGAGCTCGAAGCGCTCGGTCACCGTCGGGTCGGTGTCCGAGGCGCGCGCCAGCGGCGAGACCTCGACCGGATAGTCGACGATGAAGGTCGGGTGCCAGAGCTGCGCCTCGACCACCGCCTCGAAGACGCCGAACTGCAACTCGGCCAGCGTCCAGTGCGCCGGTGGCTCCTCGCCGAGCGCCTTCAGCCGGGCGTGGAGCACGGCGGCGTCGGCCGCCTCGGCCTCGTTCAGCCCGGCGTGCGCGACCAGCGCGTCGCGCACCGACAGGCGTGTGAACGGGCGGTCGAGGTCGACCTCGCGGCCACCGTAGCTGACGACGGCCGAGCCGGTGGCCTGGCGCGCCGCGTGGCGCAGCACCTGCTCGGTGAAGTCCATCAGCTCGCGGTGCGTCCAGTACGCGGCGTAGAACTCCATCATCGTGAACTCGGGGTTGTGGCGGACGCTGATCCCCTCGTTGCGGAAGTTGCGGTTGATCTCGAACACGCGCTCGAAGCCGCCCACCAGCAGCCGCTTCAGGTAGAGCTCGGGCGCGATGCGCAGGAACATCTGCTGGTCGAGCGCGTTGTGGTGGGTGACGAAGGGCTTGGCGTTGGCGCCGCCAGGGATCGGGTGCAGCATCGGCGTCTCGACCTCGAGGAAGCCGTGCTCGACCATGAAGTTGCGGATCGAGCTGACCGCCTTGCTGCGCGCGACGAAGCGCGCGCGCGCGCTGTCGTCGGTCATCAGATCGACGTAGCGCTGGCGGTACTTCTGCTCCTGGTCGGTCATGCCGTGGAACTTGTCCGGCAGCGGGCGCAGCGACTTGGTCAGCAGG
>CAZQPN010000610.1:0-2142 GCA_964595215.1 uncultured Rubrivivax sp.
GCGCCACCGCGCCCATCACCGCGCCGTCGGTGAACAGGTAGTAGAAGCGCGGCGCCGGCGCCTGGATGCGCACCTGGAAGCTGTATCGGTCCAGCTGCTTCAGGCCCTCGACCTCGGCGTCGTAGTCGAAGGGCTTCTTCTCGTCGATCAGCCGCCGGCGCAGTTCCGACAGCCCCAGGATGCCCGCGTTCTCCAGCTGGAACAGGTTGGGGCTCTTGAACTTCGGGTCGTAGTGGCGCTTGATCGCGTAGACGTAGTCGGCGGCCGTGAGCTCGCGCGGTTTGCCCTGGAAGACCGGGTCGTCCTGGAAGTAGATCCCGGGCTTGATGCGGAAGGTGAAGGTCGTGCCGCCGTCGGTGATCTCCGGCATCTCCACCGCAGTGTTGGGCACCGCCTGCGCCGGCCGCGCCAGGTACGCGTAGGTCAGCGGCGCGTCGAAGATCGCCGCGGCGACCGTGCGCGAGTACAGGTCGGAAATCTGCGCCGGGTCGAAGCCGGTCTCGGCGACCGGGAAGGCATACCGGAGCACCTTCAGCGGCTGCACCGCCTGGGCCGAGACGGCGCCGCAGGCCAGCGCCAGGCTCGTGGCCAGCGCCAGCAGGACGAATCGGGTCATGGTCGGAGGCCCGGCGGCCACGGCTGCCGGAGCGGTCGATGCGAAAGGCGGCAGTCTAGCGGGGCACCGGCCCGCGCGCCCCCCGGGGAGACCCAGCGGGCACGGGGGTTGCTTGCTCCGTGGGGCAAACGCGGGGTGAGGAGCATTGGCGGCGCTCTTACACTCGCGCCTTCCCAAACCCGGGAGTACCCGACGACATGGCCGCCTACCTCCTGCGGCGCTTGTGGCAAATGGTGCCGACACTCCTCGGCGTCGTGCTGCTGGTGTTCTTTCTCTTCAAGTACTTCGGTGGTGATCCGGCCGAGATCCTCGGTGGCCTGAACGCCACGCCCGAGCAGATCGATGCCATCCGCCAGCAGCTGGGCCTGGACCAGCCGGTGTGGGTGCAGCTGTGGATCTACCTCAAGAGCGTCGTCACCTTCGACTGGGGCAAGAGCTGGGCCACCAACGAAGCGGTCAGCAACCTCTTCGCGACCCGGTTGCCGGCGACGCTGACGGTGATGCTGCCGATCCTCGTGCTCGAGGCGCTGATCGCGCTGCCGATCGCGATGTGGGTGGCCTACCGCCGCGGCTCGGTCGCCGACCGCACCATCATGGTCATCAGCACGGTGGCGCTGTCGATCAGCTTCCTCGTCTACGTCATCGTCGGCCAGTACGTGTTCGGCTTCCAGCTCGGCTGGTTCCCGGTCCAGGGCTGGAGCGACAGCCTGTGGACCAACCTCGTCACCTACGCCCCACTGCCGGTGCTGCTGGCGGTGGCAGTGTCGCTGGCGCCGTACACGCGGCTGTACCGCACCTTCTTCCTCGATGAACTCGGCCACGACTACGTGCGCACGGCGCGCGCCAAGGGCCTGACCGAGAACACCATCATGTTCAAGCACGTGCTGCGCAACGCGATGATCCCGATCCTGACGAACATCGGCCTGGCGTTGCCGAGCGTGTTCGTCGGCTCCTTCCTGATCGAGGTCTTCTTCTCGATCCCCGGCCTCGGCCGCGAGGTGCTGCTGGCCGTCAACCGCAGCGACTACCCGGTGATCCAGGCCATCGCCGTCTACCTGGCGGTGCTGACCATGCTCATCAACCTGGCGGTGGACGTGATGTTCAAGCTGGTCGACCCGCGGGTGGTGCTCAAGTGAGCGCCGTCCTGTCGCCTGCCGTCGGCGCCATCGGCGCAGACGAACGCTCCGAGGGGGTCTGGCATGCCGCCTGGCGCCGCTTCCGGACCGACCGTGTCGGCATGGTCTCGGCCGCCGTTGTGCTCGCCTTCCTGCTGCTGATCCTGGCCTCGTGGTCCGGCCTCGGGGCCAAGGACTGGCAGCAAGAGGTCGGTGTCGCGAACGCCCCGCCGACCTTCCTCGGCCCGCGCCCGCCAGAGGCCATCGGCACCATCGAGGTGCCCGCGGGGCCGAATGTCGACCTGTCCGACGTCGACCCGCTGGCGCCGCGCTACCAGGAGTGGGACGAGCGCGCCGCCCAGCTCAAGACGACCGAGACGGTCAAGGCCGAGACGCTGCCGCTGGGCGGCG
>CAZQPN010000611.1:0-2139 GCA_964595215.1 uncultured Rubrivivax sp.
GCTCGTCAACGAGATGCCGCACGGCGGCCTGAAGAGCAGCGGCTACGGCAAGGACCTGAGCCTGTACGCGCTGGAGGACTACACCGTGCCGCGGCACGTGATGCTCAAGCTCTGACCGTTCGCCTGCGCTCAGGCGCGGCGGCTGCGCGACTGCTCGCGCGCGACCTCGATGAACTCGGCCGCCGCCGGCTTGAGCGCCAGCCCGCGCCGCCAGACAAGGCCGACGTCGACCGTCGGCAGTTCGTCGCGCAGGCGGCGCACGTCGACATGCTCGGCGTCGAGCGTCCACGGCCGGTAGAGGAAGTCGGGCAGCACCGTGATGCCGGCGCCGGCGCCAACGAGCGAGCGCACCGCCTCCAGCGACGAGGTGCGCAGCAGCGTGCGCGGCGCGAGCTGGTGGCGCGCCCAGACGGCGCGCATCAGGTCGTCGATGCGGTCGGCCTCGAGCACCACCTGGTCGCACGCGGCGCAGTCGGCCAGCGTCACCTCGTCGAGCTGCGCCAGTGGGTGGTTGCTCGCCATCCAGACGCGGTTGGGGCTGCGCGTCAGCGTCTCGGCGATCAGCGCCTGCGGCTCGGCCAGCGCGTTGCTGAGCATGATCGCGACGTCGAGCTCGCCGTTGATCAGCAGGTGCTCGAGGAAAGGCGGCGTCTCCTCCGTCACCAGCACGCGCACCGCCGGGCAGTTGCGCGTGAAGCGCGACAGCAGCTCGCTCAGGTAGTAGCCCGCCACCAGGCTGGTGACGCCGACGGCCAGCGTGCCGACCAGCCCGCCACCGCCGTCGGGGCCGTCGGCGCGGTGCAGCCGGGTGGCGTCGGCGACGGCGCCGATCACCTTGCGCGCACTGGCCAGGAAGCGGTGGCCGGCCGGCGTCAGCACGACGCCGCGCGCACTGCGCTCGAACAGGCGCTGGCCCAGCTCGGCCTCAAGCTCGTGCATGCTCCGGGTGACCGCGCTCTGCGCGATCGCCAGCATGCGCGATGCGCCCGCCACCGAGCCGCTCTCCGCCACCGCGATGAAGTAGCGGAACTGGCGCAGCGTGATGTGCGAATTCATCGCGCGCCGGCGCCGGCGTCAGGTGCCGCCGACGCCCAGCTTCTCGAGCAGCCCGTTGAGCTCGTCGAGCGAGTCGAACCGGATCGCGACCTCGCCCTGCTCGCCGCGCTTGGTGCGCTTCTTGATGCGGATATCCACCGTGGCCGTCAGCACGTCGGACAGCGCCGTCTCGAGCCGCACGATGTCGCGCGGCTTGTCGACCTTGACGCGCAGCAGCGTTGCCTGGCGGCCGGCGCCAGCGGCGACGCGGGTGACGAGCTTCTCGGCCTCGCGCACGCTGAGCTTCTTGGCCGCGACCTCGGTCGCGGTCGTGATCTGGTGCGCGCCCTCGAGCGCCAGCAGTGCGCGCGCGTGGCCCATGTCGAGGTCGCCCGCCATCAGCATCTGCTGCACCGGCTCGGCGAGGTTCAGCAGGCGCAGCAGGTTGCTCGCCGCGCTGCGCGAGCGTCCGACCGACTGCGCTGCCTGCTCGTGCGTGAGGCCGAACTCGTCGACCAGCCGCTTCAGGCCCTGCGCCTCCTCCAGCGGGTTGAGGTCCTCGCGCTGGATGTTCTCGATCAGCGCCATCACCGCCGCGGCCTCGTCGGTCACCGGCTTGACGAGCACCGGCACCTCGTCCAGCCCGGCCAGCTTGGCGGCGCGGAAGCGGCGTTCGCCGGCGATGATCTCAAAGGCACCGCCGGCCAGCGGCCGCACCAGGATCGGCTGCATGACTCCCTGGCCGCGGATGCTTTCGGCCAGTTCGTACAGCGAACCCTCGTCCATACGCGTGCGCGGCTGGTAGCGACCGGGGCGCAGGCGGTCCAGCGCCAGGCTGGTGGGCGCGCCGGGCGGCGCCGGTGCGGCGTCGCTGACCTTGGGGCCGAGCAGGGCTTCCAGGCCGAGGCCCAGGCCTTTGGGTTTCTTGGTGACCATGGACGCCGATTGTGTCCGAGCGGCCGGCCCGCTTGGGGCGCCGCAGCGACGGGGGCGTGCATTCCCTTATCCTCGGCCCCTTGCGGCCCCACCGCCGCACCCGCTGCCAGGAGACGCCCATGTCGTACACCGCCTACCTGGCGTGTGCGCGGGAGATCAGCCAGGCAT
>CAZQPN010000612.1:0-2135 GCA_964595215.1 uncultured Rubrivivax sp.
CCTGAGGGCGGGCCCGGCGCGGCTCAGGCACGCGCCGGGCGGCGTGCGCGTGTCGACGGCGCCGACGCCGCGCGCGCCGATACCCTCGGCCGGGGCGCCGCCGCGACGCGCGCGGTCGACTCGCGCACCACCAGCTCGACCGCGATCTCGCGCTGCTGCGGCTCCACGACGCGGCCCGCGAGCCGCCCGAGCAGGTACTCCGCCGCCAGCGTCCACATGCGCTCGGTCGGCACGTGCACGGTCGTCAGCGCCGGGCGCCACTGGCAGGCAAGGTCGAGGTCGTCGAAACCGACGATGGACACGTCCTGCGGCACCGCCACGCCGCGCGCCTGGCACTCCAGCATCGCGCCGACGGCCAGCACGTCGTTGCCACACAGCACCGCGGTCGGCGGTACCGCCACACCGAGCAGGGCCACCATGCCCTCACGCGCCGCCTGCAGCGTGTACGGGGCCTCGACCAGCCGTTGCGCCGGCAGGCTCAGCCCGGCCGCGGCGAGCGCCTCGCGGGTGCCGGCCACTCGTTCCGCGGCACGGTCGTTGCCGACGGTGACGCCGGCCAGCATCGCGATGCGGCGGTGGCCGAGGTCCATCAGGAACTGCGCCGCGCGCATCGCCGCGGCGCGATTGCGAAAGCCCACGCAGGCGCTGCCTGCAGGCGCGGGGAAGGCACCGGTGTGGACCACCGGCAGGCCGCGCTGGCCCAGCCAGGCCAGCAGGTCGGGCCGCTGGCTCAGACCGGTCAAGGCCAGCGCATCGACGCCGCGCGCCACCATCGCCTGCGCCTGCGCGGCCTCCTGCAGCGCGTCGTAGTCGCTGACCGCCAGCAGCACGTGCACGCCATCGCGCGCCATGCGGTGCTGGAAGGCCTGCAGCCCGCGCGCGAAGATCGCGTTGTCCACCGTCGGCACGATCACGCCCACCGTGCCGCTGCGCCGCAGGCTGAGCGCGCGCGCGCCGGCGTGCGCCACGTAGCCCAGGCCGTCGACCGCCGCGAGCACCTTGTCGCGCAGCGCCGGCCGCACCGACGCCGGCTGGTTGATCGCGCGCGAGACGGTGGCAGTGGACACGCCGGCGGCGCGCGCGACATCCTCGATGGTGGGGCTGCGGCGTTGCATGGATGAAAGGCCTTACACAACCCGCATTCTGGGGCGCCACGCCGACCAAACGGCCGCTGACGAGGGAAAACACCGAAGCCAACGAGGGCTGAGGACCTTGACAGTGGGGCGTTCGGCGTCAATCATTTGTAAGCGTTTACAGAACCTCGACCACAGGACTCCACCGTGTCGCTCACCGGCCTGCGCCGCACCTTCCAAGCCCTGGCCCTGCTGCTGGGACTGGCCTACGTGGGCTACGTGCTCTTCCTCAAGTTCAGCGGCCGCGCCATCGGCGGGCCGCTGGGCGACGTGGGCGAGTTCCTGCTGGTGCTGGCCAGCGTGACGGCGTTCGGCGTCGCGCTGTTCATCGAGGAGGCAGAGCGCGAGCGCGACGACTTGCGGCGCGAGCCGTCCTGACGCGACCCGCGAGCGCCCGCTGCGCCGTTGCCCCTGAGATTCCCCGGTCCCTTCCCACGATCACACCAAGGAGACACACATGACCCCGCAAGAGATCCTGCAACAGCGCCAGGCCGAGCGGCGCGAGTTCCTGCTCGCGACGCGCCGCTACGGCTTCACCGCGGCAGTGATGGGCCTGGCCGGCGGCTACCTGTTCGACGGCCGTGCGCTCGCGCAGACCGCGGCCGACGAGGCGGCCAAGCAGAAGGCGGCCAAGGTCACGATGCTGTTCGCCACCGAGTACAAGATCGAGGACTACGTCAAGTACCCGATCATGCAGGCCAAGTACAAGGAGAACGTCGAGGCGCTCTCCAAGGGGCAGATCTACTGCAAGCTGCACCCCGCCGGCCAGCTCGGCATCGGTGCCGCGCTGGCGCAGAAGATCCAGGCCGGCACGGTGCAGGGTGGCGCGGTGTCGCTGTCCAACTTCTCGCCCTACACGCCGGTCGTCGACCTGATCAACATCCCCTACTGGTGCGGCGACAACCAGCGCTTCGCCAACCTGGTGACGAGCAAGACCTGGAACGACGAGATCACGCCCAAGGTGATGGCCAAGGGCTACAAGCCGCTGTTCTACTTCACGGT
>CAZQPN010000613.1:0-2132 GCA_964595215.1 uncultured Rubrivivax sp.
ACCTGGTCAACCTCGAGGTCGTCAACACCTACGAGGGCACGCACGACATCCACGCCCTGATCCTCGGGCGCGCGATCACCGGGATCCAGGCGTTCTCCAACTGAGGGCGCGGCCCGCAAAGCGGGCCGCCGCTCAGGGCGTCGTCGGCTTGGTCGGTGGGTTGATCCAGTACACGCGCGTGCCGGTGCGCGCAGCCAGGCGCTCGACGGCGGCCACTCGCGTCTGGTCGACCACCGACCCGCGCGATGCCATGTCCTTCGAGGGGACGGTGCTGCAACCGGCCAGCCAGGCGGCGCCGATGGCGGCCGCAACCGAGCGCATGGGGCGTCTCATGTCGACTCTCCTGCCAAGGTGGGGGAGCGCCAAGCCTATGCCTGACCCGACCGCACCGCAAGACTGGCGCGCCGGGTGCCGCCGCCTGGGCACCTGCAGGGGCACGGCGCCCTGATCAGCGCCGCGCCACGCCGACGCGCCCGAGCGCGAGCGCAGCCGCCGCCGTGCGCGTCTCCACGCCGAGCTTTTCGAACACATGCTCGAGGTGCTTGTGCACGGTGCGCGGCGACAGCGACAGGATGTCGCCGATGTCGCGGTTCGTCTTGCCCTGGATGACCCAGTACAGCACCTCGGCCTCGCGCGCGGTCAGCGGAAAGGCGCGCGACAGCGCGTCCAGCAGCGCCGCCTCGGAATCCTCGCGCAGCACGATCAACCACTCCCCGGGAGGACCGGCGTCCGGCAGCGCGCCGTCGTCCATCGCATGCATCGCGAAGCTCAGCCGCTGCACGCCCTGCCCCACGGTGAGCCCCTGTGCCCGCGCGCCGGCGTGCCGGCGCAGCGACTCGCGTGCGATCCACGCCAGGATGGCCGGCGGCGTTGTCGTCTCCGGCACGCCCGGGAAGTGATGCGTCAGCAGCGATCGCGCCAGCGCGGTCTGCCACAGGCGGCGGCCGTCGCGCTCGCGCACGACCAGCGTCGCGTGGCCGAAGGCATCGAGTGCGCGCCGCGCCTGACCCTGGGCGCGCGCGTTGCGCAGGTGGCTGTCGATGCGCGCGATCAGCTCGCGCGTGCGCACCGGCTTGGTCACGTAGTCGACCACGCCGGCACCGAAGGCCTGCAGCACGTGCTCGGTCTCGGTCAGGCCTGTCATGAAGATGATCGGGATGGCGGCCGTCGCCGGCTCGGCCTTCAGCCGGCGCGCGACCTCGAAGCCGTCCAGCCCGGGCATCACGGCGTCGAGCAGCACGATGTCGGGCCGCGCCTGGGCGGCGCACGCGAGGGCGGCGTCGCCCGTCGTCGCGACCAGCACCGTGTAGCCGGACTCGTCCAGCGCGTCGTGCAGCACCGCCAGGTTGTCCGGGACGTCGTCGACGATGAGGACGACGTCGCCGGCGTCGGCCGGGTCGATGCGCTCGACGCCGGTCACGGTGCCACTCCGCTGCGACCGGCCGGTGCGCACCGCGCCTGGGCTCGGGCGACGGCCGCTTGCAAACCGTCGAGCTCGAAGCGCGCCGCCAAGGCGCGAAGCCGGGCGACGAAACGCGCCGCGGCGGCGTCGGCGGACTCGATCTGATCGAGCTTGGCCTGGATGCCGCGCATCCAGCCCAGCGCCACGAGGTCGCCCAGCGCGGCGAGCGCCGCGGCATCGGGCAGCGGCTCGTCGCCTGCGTCGGGGGCCGGCGCGGCGTCGCGCGCGGGTCGCGGGTCGGTCGCGACGTCGGCTCCGCCACGACCGTCTGCGCCGCCGGCGGCGGCCACCCACTCCAGCGCGCCATGCGCGTGCAGCCAATCGAGCAGCACCGGCAGGCGCAACGGCTTGACGAGGAAGTCGGACGGCGCGACGCCGGCGTCGTTGTCCAGCCCGCGGTCGAAGGCGTTGGCCGAGACCACCGCCAGCGGGCGCTCGCCCCAGCTGGCTGCGCGCAGACGCCGGATCGTCTCCCAACCGTCGATGCCCGGCATCGCCAGGTCCATGAAGACGATGTCCGGCGCGGGTCGCCCCGGGTCGGCCATCCGTGCGAGCGCCTGCTCGCCCGATGCCGCCAGCTCGACATCGAAGCCGAGCGGCTGCAGCCAGTCCCGCATCAGCGCGCGGTCGGCCTCTTCGTTGTCGACCACCCGGCGCCGGCGCCGCGCAC
>CAZQPN010000614.1:0-2128 GCA_964595215.1 uncultured Rubrivivax sp.
GGCGTGGAGAACAAGATCCACCCGGGCGAGGCGGCGACCAAGGACCTGTACCACCTGCCGCCCGAGGAAGACGCCAAGATCCCGACCGTCTGCCACAGCCTGGACCAGGCGCTCGACTGCCTGGACGCCGACCGCGCCTTCCTGACCAAGGGCGGCGTGTTCACCGATGCCTACATCGACGCCTTCATCGAGCTCAAGATGGGCGAGGTCACGCGCTTCCGCATGACCACGCACCCGCTCGAGTTCGACATGTACTACTCGCTGTAATGGCATCCCTTCGCCCGAGTCATCGGGCGATCCCGGGGGGACGGTGCGCCGTCCCCCTGCGCATTTTTGGGGCGACAATCCGGCCATGAGCATCCGGTCCGGCGCATCGACGACGAGTGGGCTGCAGCGCCTGGCGCTGCTTGCGTTCATGGCGATGCCCGCAGCGCCCGCGCTGGCGCAGGATCCGGCCAGGACCGTCTTCCGCTGCCCCGGCCCGCCGGTCCTGTACACCGACGCGCTGACGCCGCAGCAGGCCACCGAGCGCGGCTGCCGTCCGATCGAGGGCGCGCCGCTGACCATCGTGCAGACGCAGCCGCGCCCGGCGCCGGCCGCCTCCGCACCCGCGTCGGCACCGGCCGCGCGCAGTGCCCCCGGCGCGCGTGTCGATCCCGGCATCCAGCGCCAGCGCGACAGCGATGCACGCCGCATCCTCAACGAGGAGCTTCAGCGCGAGCAGACCGCGCTGGCGGCGCTGAAGCGCGAGTACAACGACGGCCAGCCGGAGCGGCAGGGCAACGAGCGCAACTACCAGCGCTACCTCGACCGGGTGGCCGAGATGAAGGCCGCGATCGCGCGCAAGGAGGGCGACATCGCCGCCCTGCAGCGCGAGCTCGGCAAGCTCGGCCCGTGAGCCCTGCGGGCCCCTCCGACGCAACCGCCGGAGGCGGGTCCACGAACGCCGGCCGCACCCTCGCGACCGCCACGCCCGATGCCGAACCGCTGACCGGCTTCGAGGCCTTCGACCAGATGGCCACCATGGTCGCCGTCGTGCGGCCGGACGGTCGCTGCCTGCTGGCCAACGCCGCGCTCGAGGACCGCGCCGGCGTGGCCCGCCGCGTGCTGCAGCGCGGTCGCGTGCAGGACCTGCTCGTCGACCCGCGGCCGCTGGCGGACACGCTGCGCGCCGTGTCCGCCAACGAGGTCGCCAGCGGCCGCTTCGACGCCTCGATGCAGCGCGGGCCGGCCTTCGGGCCTGGCCACAGCGAGCTGCCGGTGCATATCATCGTCTCGCAGACCGACTGGCCCGACCGGGTGCTCGTCGAGATGATCGAGATCGAGCAGCAGACCCGGCTCGACCGCGAGGAGCGCACGCTCGAGCAGGCACAGGCGAACAAGGAGCTGGTGCGTAATCTGGCGCACGAGATCAAGAACCCGCTCGGCGGCATCCGCGGCGCGGCCCAGCTGCTGGCGATGGAGCTCGACTCGAAGGAGCTGACCGAGTACACGCAGGTCATCATCCACGAGGCCGACCGCCTGCAGGCGCTGGTGGACCGCCTGCTGGCGCCGCACCGACGGCCGCAGGTGATGGGCGACGTCAACATCCACGAGATCTGCGAGCGCGTGCGCGCGCTGGTGCTGGCCGAGTACCCGCGCGGGCTGAAGGTGGTGCGTGACTACGACACCTCGATCCCGGAGTTCCGCGGCGACCGCGAGCAGCTGATCCAGGCCGTGCTCAACATCGCCCACAACGCCACGCACGCGCTGACCGAGCGCATCGCGCGGGGCGACGCCGAACTCATCCTGCGCACGCGGATCGCCCGCCAGGCGACCTTCGGCAAGCAGCGCTTCAGACTGGCACTGGACTTGCATATCCAGGACAACGGGCCTGGCGTGCCCGAGGCGATACGGGACCGCATCTTCTCGCCCCTGGTGTCGGGGCGGGACGGCGGCACCGGCCTCGGGCTCACGCTGGCGCAGACCTTCGTGCAGCAGCATCACGGCACGATCGAATGCGACAGCGTCGCCGGCCACACCGTGTTCAAGATCCTGATCCCATTGCCCTGAACAGACTTCCGCCAGCATGAAACCCATCTGGGTCGTCGACGACGATCACTCCATCCGCTTCGTGCTGGAGAAAGCG
>CAZQPN010000615.1:0-2128 GCA_964595215.1 uncultured Rubrivivax sp.
CTCGCCGTCGTCGACGCCGGCGCAGATGCTGTAGCTGCGGCGCAGGTCCTCGCCATCGATGGTCTTGCGCAGCGTGAGGTACTGGCCCTGCGTGAAGGCGTAGGTCTCGCGCAACTCGGGCGGCACGTCGAAGGAGACGATCACCGCCTCGGTGGTGTCGGGCTCGATGCGGCGCACGGTCAGGTCGTGGAACAGGGGCGTCATGGCGTCAGATCGGCTTGAAGTGCTCGAAGGGTTCACGGCAGGCCGTGCAACGGTACAGCGCCTTGCAGGCGGTGGAGCCGAACGCCGAGAGCCGCTCGGTCGCCGTGCTGCCGCAGTGCGGGCATTCGATGGCGGCCTTGCGGCGCACGATGCGGATCGGTGCGCCCACAGCCGTGTCGACCGGGCCGGGCGGCGCGATGACGTAGTCGCGCAGCGTGCGCCGGCCCTCGTCGCTGATCCAGTCGGTGGTCCAGGCTGGCGCGCGGCGCATCGTCACGCGCGTCGGGCCCAGGCCGGCGGCGTCGAGGGCGTCGATCACGCTGCGCTCGATGACCTCGGTGGCGGGGCAGCCGCTGTAGGTGGGCGTGAGCACCACCTCCAGACCCTCGTCGCGGACATGGATCTCGCGCACGATGCCCAGGTCCGGCAGCGACAGCGCCGGCACCTCGGGGTCGAGCACGCCGTCCAGCACGCGCCAGGCAGCGTGCTCGCGGTCGGCGGTCTCAGCGGCGCCGGCCATCGCTCACCACACGCCGCCGGGATAGCTGCGCTGCAGGTGCTGCATCTCGGCCAGGATGAAGCCCATGTGCTCCGTGTGCACGCCCTGCGTCGCGCTGCTGCGGAAGCGCGACGGCGCGGGCGCGGTCAGGCCGGCTTCGCCGAAGACGGCGGCCATCTCGGCCTCCCAGGGCTCGCGCAGCGCGGCGCGCGATGGGCCGAGCTTCGATCCCTCGGCCGCGGCGTCGACCGCGTCAGGCTCGAACATCTCCGGCACGTAGCGCCACAGCTCGGCCAGCGCCGCCTCGGTGCGCCGGCGCGACTCGTCGGTGCCGTCGGCCAGGCGCAGCAGCCAGTCGGCAGCGTGCTCCTGGTGGTAGCGCGCTTCCTTGAGCGCCTTGCCGGCGATGCCGGCGAGCTCGGCGTCGGACGAGTGCTGCAGCCGCTCCCAGTGCAGCTTGAGCCAGGTCGCGACCATCAGGTTGCGCAGGATGGTGAACGCGAAGTCGCCAGGCTTGCCCGGTCCGTTGGGCAGTTCGACGATCGTCAGGTTGCGGTAGTCGCGCTCCTCGCGCAGGAAGGCGATCTGGTCCTCGTCCAGCCCCTGGCCGTCGAGCTCGCCGACGCGCGTCAGCAGCGCCCGCGTCTGGCCGATGAAGTCCAGCGCCATGTTGGTCAGCGCGATGTCCTCTTCGAGGACGGGCGCGTGGCCGCACCATTCGCCCAGCCGCTGGCCGAGGATCAGCGTCGTGTCGCCCAGACGCAGCACGTACTCGACGGGCGGCGTGTGTCGGAGTCGGATGGAGCCGTTCATCACATGTGATCCACTTCGGGCGGCAGCTTGTAGAAGGTCGGGTGGCGGTAGACCTTGTCCTCCGCCGGGTCGAAGAACATGTCCTTGTCGCCCGGGTCGCTGGCGACGATCTGATCGCTGCGCACGACCCAGATGCTCGAGCCTTCCTGGCGGCGCGTGTACACCTCGCGTGCCATCTGCACCGCCATCCTGGCATCGGCGGCGTGCAGGCTGCCGCAGTGCTTGTGGTCCAGGCCGGCGCGGCTGCGCACGAAGACCTCCCACAGCGGCCATTCGTTCTTGTTCGCGTCGGTCTTGCTGTCGGTGCCCATCACGCAGCCTCCCTCTTCGTGCGTTGCTTGTCCGCATGGGCCAGCGCGGCGTCGCGCACCCACTGGCCGTCGTCCCAGGCCTTGACGCGCATCGCCAGGCGCTCGCGGTTGCACGGCCCGTCGCCGCCGACGACGCGCCAGAACTCGTCCCAGTCGATCGGACCGAAGTCCCAGTGCTCGCGCTCGGCGTTCCACTTCAGATCCGGGTCGGGCAGGCTCACGCCCAGCACCTGCGCCTGCTGCACCGTGGCGTCGACGAACTTCTGGCGCAGGTCGTCGTTGCTGATGCGCTTGATGCCCC
>CAZQPN010000616.1:0-2118 GCA_964595215.1 uncultured Rubrivivax sp.
TGCCGGTGCCTGCGCCTGACCCGCGGCGAACCACAGCGTGGCCAGCACGCGCCGGCCGGCCCAGCCGAGCGGGCCGTCGAGCAGCCGCCGGTCGTCGGCGCGCGTCAGGCCGCGCTCCAGCCAGGCGCCGGGCAGCTCCAGGTGCTGCCGCACCTGTCCGCGGTCGAAGGCCTGGCCGGCCGCCGGCAGGCCGAGCGCCAGCAGGTCCCATCCCATCATCTCGGCGCCAGGGGCGAGGTCGAACACGAGCCGGTTCTCGGCCACGCAGCCGGCGTAGGCGATCGTCTCCAGCGGCAGCCACTCGAGCCGTGCGCCAGCGTCCAGACGCACATGCACCGTCTGGCAGGCCGGCGCACCGAGGCTGCGGTAGAAGCGCGTCGCCCCGGGGGTCGTCAGCAGCGCGTGGCTGCCTGCGCCGAGCGTGGCCTCGAGCGCCAGCGTGTCGCCGCCGACAATGCCGCCCGGCGGGTGGACCAGCACGTGGTGGCAGACGGCCGGGCCCTCCGGGTAAAGGCGCTGCAGCACGCGCAGGGGGCCCTGGTGGCGGTCGTGCGCCACCGTGCGGTCGCCGTCGCGCCGGTAGTCCAGCCGCAGATGGCCGAGCCAGCCGGGCGAGGCCGCCAGGGCGTTGTCCCCGCCCGGTTGCGCCAGCGACGCCGCCTTCGTGGTCATGCGGCTGCCAGCACCGGGATCGTGGCCGTGGCCGGGCCGCCACGTCGGCAGACGTTGCCGGACGTGGCGGCGACAGGCCGGCCGCGGTTGTGGCCTAATCGCGGGTTCGCTTTCCACATCCCGACCACCGGAAATTCGTCATGGGCAACAAGATCGTCACCGAAGCCGACCGCAAGGCCACCCCGCGCCCGGTCGCCCCGAAGGGCGCCACCTTCAGCGCCGGCCACGGCCAGCAGGTCAGCCGCGAGCGCGGCAAGCACACGCGCAGCAAGAAGAATCCCGGCAAGCGCCCCGGCCAGGGGTGAGTCAGGACGTGCAACGGTCCCTGCGGACCCTTGCACGCCTGATGAAGCGGCCAGGCATCCCGTCCCGGCCGTGAGGCGTTGGTCGCGGCGGGACACGCCGTTCAGCGCCCGGCCCAGAAGTCGCGGTGCAGCGCCGCGATCTCGTCCCGCACCGCCGCCACCGGCCCGATCACCTCGACCGCCTTCTGCCCGCGCGCGAAAACGTCGCGGCAGGGCAGGTCCAGCGTCGGGTTCTCCGGGTGGGCGCCGGTCAGGGCCAGCAGGTCGCGCTCGGCCAGGCCGTAGACGAGGCGGCCGATGTGGGCCCAGTACTGCGTGCCGGCGCACATCGCGCATGGCTCGACCGTCGTCACCAGCGTGCAGCGCCACAGCGTGGCCGGGTCGTGGCGCGCCGCTGCGTCGCGCGCCAGCACCGCCTCGGCGTGGTTGACGCCGTCGACGTTGCCCTGCTCCATCCAGACCGTCTCGCCGTCCGGGGCCACCAGCAGCGCACCGAACGGGTGGTGGCCGGCGTCCCGCGCGGCGCGCGCGATGGCGTTGGCGCGCCGCAGGTGGCGCAGCGCCTGGTCCTCGGTCAACGCCTGCCTCGCACCGCCGCGCCGCCCGCGGTTCAGACCGCCTGCGAGCCGCGGTGGGCCCAGCCGGTGGTGCGGCGCTCGATCCAGCTGAACAGCTCGTACATCGCCATCGCCATCGCCCCGATCGTGACCAGCCCGGCGAAGGCCAGCGGCATGCGCTGCTGGCTGCCGGCGGTCTGCATCAGGTAGCCGATGCCGCTGTCCCCGGCCGTCATCTCGGCCAGCACGGTGCCGACGAAGGCCAGCGTGATGGCGATCTTCAGGCTGCCGTAGAAATAGGGCATCGAGCGCGGCAGGCCGACCTTGACCAGCACGTCCCAGCGCCGCGCACCGAGAACGCGCAGCACGTCCTCGAGCTCGGGCTCCAGCGTCGCCAGCCCGGTGGCGATGTTGACGGTGATCGGGAAGAAGCTGATCAGGAAGGCCGTGAGGATGCCGGGGCCGAGGCCGATGCCGAACCAGACGACGAGGATCGGCACGACCGCCGCCTTCGGCACCGCGTTGAAGGCCACCATCAGCGGGTAGAGCGCGGTGTAGGCCAGGCGCGAGCTGCCGATCAGGAA
>CAZQPN010000617.1:0-2098 GCA_964595215.1 uncultured Rubrivivax sp.
GACGCCCGCGACGCCGGCCGCCGCGGCGCGCGCCAGCAGCGCCCGCGCCACCGGGTGCGCCGGGGCGCGCAGGCCGATGCTGCCCTGGCCACCGGCGGCGGCGGACGCCATGCCAGGCGCACGCGGCACGATGACCGTCAGCGGGCCGGGCCAGAAGCGCGCCATCAGCCGCTCGGCGGCATCGCCGGGGCGGTGGCTGAAGCGGCGCGCACCGTCGGCGTCCAGCACGTGCACGATCAGCGGGTGCTCGGACGGGCGCCCCTTGGCGGCGAAGATGCCGGCGACCGCGGCATCGTCGTCGGCGCGCGCACCGAGCCCGTAGACGGTCTCGGTCGGGAAGGCGACCAGGCCGCCCGCCGCCAGCCGGGCGGCCGCGGCGTCCAGCGAAGCCGGGTCGCGCCCGTCGAGCACCGGCATCGCAGCGTCAGAACGCCGGCAGGCCGAGCCGTGCCGCCGCGGCCAACGCGGTCTCGCGCGCCTGCGCGGCGGTCGGGGCGGTGACCGTCAGGTGGCCCATCTTGCGGCCGCGCCGCGGCGACGACTTCCCGTACAGGTGCAGGTGCACGCCGGGCAGCGCCAGCACGTCGGCCCAGGGCGGTGTGCGTGGCGCGTCGCCCCCGGCGCGGCCGAACCACAGATCACCGAGCAGGTTCAGCATGACCGCCGGCGAGTGCTGGCGCGGCGCCACCAGCGGCAGTCCGGCGAGCGTGCGCACCTGGAGGTCGAACTGCGACACGTCGCAGGCGTCGATGCTGTAGTGGCCGGAGTTGTGCGGGCGCGGCGCCATCTCGTTGGCGACCAGGCGGCCGTCGGCGAGCACGAAGAACTCGACGCACAGCACGCCGACGTAGTCCAGCGCCGCGGCCAGCGCCTGCGCCGCCGCCACCGCCTGCGCGGCGACGGCCGGCGGCACGTCCGGCGCCGGCGCCTGCGTCACCGCCAGGATGCCGTCGCGGTGCAGGTTCTGCTGCACTGGCAGGTGCACGCACGCGCCGTCGCGGCCGCGGGCGACGATCACGCTGAGCTCCAGCGCCAGCGGCAGCCGCTGCTCCAGCACGCAGCGCGCGCGCCCGAGCGACGCCCAGGCGGCGGCCAGGTCCTGCGGCCGCGCGACCGCCACCTGGCCCTTGCCGTCGTAGCCGAGCGCGGCCGTCTTCAGCAGGCCGGGCAGCAGCGCAGCCGGCACGCGGTCCAGGTCGGCCTCGCTGGCGATCAACGCGTGCGGCGCGCAGGCGACGCCGGCGCGCTCGAAGAAGGCCTTCTCGCGCGCGCGGTCCTGGCAGACCGCCACGGCGGCCGCCGGTGGCGCGACCGGCAGGCGTCGCGCCAGCCCGTCGAGCGCCTGCGCCGGGACGTTCTCGAACTCGGTCGTGACCGCCAGGCAGCGACCGGCGAGGGTCTCCCAACCCGCCGGGTCGTCATAGGCGGCGCCGACCTGCAATTGCGCCACCTGCGCGGCCGGGCACAGCGGATCGGGGTCGAGCACCATCACCGCGTAGCCGGCGGCCTGCGCCGCGTGCGCGAACATGCGGCCGAGTTGGCCGCCGCCCAGCACGCCGAGCGCCGGCGCCGGGTCCGTGGCGTCGGGCAGCAGCGGCGCGCTCATCCGAGGTCCTGCGTCATCGCACGCGCGGCGGCGGTCTGCTCGGCGCGGAAAGCCTCGAGCTTGTCGTGCAGCGCCGGCTGCTCGCGCGCGAGCATCGCGATCGCGAACAGCGCGGCGTTGGCCGCCCCGGCGGTGCCGATCGCGAACGTCGCCACCGGCACCCCCTTGGGCATCTGCACGATCGAATACAGCGAATCGACGCCCTGCAGATGGCGGCTGGGAACGGGCACGCCCAGCACCGGCACCGTGGTCTTCGCTGCCAGCATGCCGGGCAGGTGCGCCGCGCCGCCGGCGCCGGCAATGATCGCGCGCAGCCCACGCCCCCAGGCCTGCTCGGCAAAGCGGAACATGTCGTCGGGCATGCGATGGGCGGACAGCACGTGGGACTCGTGCGGCACGCCGAACTGGGTCAGCAGGTCGGCGGCGGGCTGGAGGGTCGGCCAGTCGGAGGACGAGCCCATGGCGAGGGCGATGAGGGGGGTCATTTTTCCA
>CAZQPN010000618.1:0-2098 GCA_964595215.1 uncultured Rubrivivax sp.
CGCGCCAGTCGCTGCCCTACTACCGCGCCGATCCGGCGGCGTTCACACTGACCGCGATCCACCCCTACGTGCGTTTCGCGGGCGTGGACGCGGCGCTGGCCGCCGGCAGCATCACCTGGCGCACGGAGCTGGGCTGGACGGGCGATGCGCCGTTCACGTCCACCACCGGCGGGATGATCGAGCGCGACGTGCTGGAGTGGGTCGGCGCGATGGAGTTCTTCCCCGGCGACGGCGACACGCGCGTCAACCTGCAGTTGGCGGCGCGCCGGGTGCAGGGCGGCCAGCCGCTGCTGGAGCGCCGCTCCTACTCGGCCATCAACGGCGAGGTGGAGACGCCGCTGGACCGTGGACGCTGGAAGGCGGCGCTGCGCTTCAACGTCGGCCTGAACGTGCACGACGTCTACCTGGCCCCGCGCCTGAGCTTCATGGGCTGGGAGCCGCACGAGCTGTACCTGGCGGTGCACCACTTCGACGGTACGGAGCGCACGATCGGCGGCTTCCACCGCCGGCACGGCACCATCGCGGTCGGCCTGAAGACCCGGTTCTAAGGCATGAGCGCCAAGGGGCCGCCGACGGTCCCGCCGCCGTCCTCGCCGGCGGCGCCCAGCACCTCCCCCGGCCCCGAGTCCGGCGATCTCGGCTCGTCAGGCCGCCGGCCGCGCCGCCGTCCGACCCGCTGGCCGATGCTGCCCTGGCCGGTGGCGCTGGTGCTGGTGGTGCTGATCCACGCGGTGTCGGCGTGGTTCGCGCTGGGGCTGCAGCTGAACAACGCGCCCGACCTGTACTACCCAGCCGGGTCGCCGGCCGTACAGCTGCGCGACGAGCTGCGGCGCGAGTTCCCGAGCGACGAGATGCTGACCGTCGTGTTCCAGGGGCCGGACCTGTACGGGACCGACTTCCTGACACGGCTGGACGGCTTGGCCCAGCGGCTCGGCCAGCACCCGCTGGTGGACCGCGTGACCACGGTGACGACGCTGGAGCGGATCTCGGGCACGGCCGACGGCTTTGCCGTGGCGCCGCTGGTGGACGTCGACCGGCTCGGCAAGATGTCGCGCGACCAGGTGCGCCAGCGTGTGCTGGACGACCGCTTCGCGCCCGGCCTGCTGGCGTCACGTGACGGCAGCACGATGGCGATCGCGGTGCGGCCCAAGGCGCTGGCGGGCAGCGCCGAGCGGCTGGCGCTGCAGCTGGCGGTGGTCGGTGCGGTCGAGGAGGCCGGGCTGCTGAGCCACTATGCCGGCGACGCCGGGCCGATCACGATCGACGTGGCGCAGCTGATGTCGATGATGCGCGACACGCAGGTGTTCGTGCCGCTGACGGCCGCACTCGGGCTGCTGCTGCTCGGCTGGGTGGTGGGCCGGCTGCGGCCGGTGGTGATCGGCGCGGTGGCGATGTCCACCGTCATCCTGCCCATCGTCGCCGGCATCGCCGTCGCCGGCCAGCCCTACACGATGGCGTCGGCGATCCTGCCGAGCCTGCTGGCGGCCTACACGATGGCCACGCTGCTGCACCTGTACGCCGCGGTGCAGCGGGCGCAGACGGCACGGCTGTCGCGCCGCCGGTCGGTCGAGACCGCCATCGCCGAGACGGTGCGTCCGGGCGCCTTCAACGTGCTGACCACCGGCGCCGGGCTGCTGAGCCTGGTGCTGGTGCCGATGCCGCCGATCCAGGTGTTCGGCATCGCTGGCGCCGTGGGCACGGCGCTCGTCTTCCTGACGGTCTACGTCCTGGTGCCGCCGTTCCTGACGCATTGGGACAACCGGCGCTGGCCCACCCGGCGCTCGACGATGGGGCGCATGGGCCGGCTGGCATCGCGGATGGCGGTGATGTCGATGCGCCGCCCGCGGCTGATGGTGGCGCTGGTGGCGGGGCTGATGCTCATCGGCCTGCCGATGGCGGCCATGGTCAAGGTCGAGACCGACGTGCTGGCCTTCTTCAGCCCGTCGCACCCGGTGAACGTGCAGACCGACATCGTCGAGACCAAGCTGGCCGGCGTCACGTCGCTCGAGATCTCCGTCCGGGCGGCCGAGCGCGACGGCCTGCAGCGCGTCGAGGCCCTGCAGACCATGCGCGGCCTCCAGGACTGGCTGGAGCAGCT
>CAZQPN010000619.1:0-2089 GCA_964595215.1 uncultured Rubrivivax sp.
CTCCCTTTCCGCCAGGATACTCCCTCCCTAAGGTGCACGACAGTGCAGCGACGGTGCAGGTAGAGAGGTCCTAAGCTGTTGATTTGACAGCGAAATCCTCCCGAATCACACTTCCCTAGGTGCACCGAGGTGGCGCCAGCGTGCGGCAGGCTCGCGGCGCTTACTGGCGGATTGAGTGGCGGATACAGATTCGCCAATCCGCCACCTTGCAGACGGGGAGCGTGGAATGGCGAGGATCAGAACGGCCGGCCGTTTAAATCTGCTGACCCTCCGCGGTCGTACGCACCGGTGCCCCTGGCGGCGGCTCCGCAGCGGACACGGACACTCAGGCTTGGCCTTTGAATGTCAGCCTCTACCGGAACCGGACGTGCATGCCTTCAATGCCTGTGCGTGTGATGCGCATCTGGCATATGGGCATGGACATGCGTCACCGGCCCGTGCCGATGCCAGTGGCTGTGTTCGCCTTTCGGCATCGGGTCGTGCGCGTGATCATGGTGGCCGTCGTCGTGGCGGTGCGCGTGCTCGTGCTCCAGCGCGTCGTGCGTGTGCTCGTGGTCGTGCGACTCGGCCAGGTGCAGTACCACGCCGGCAAGCATCAGCACGCTGCCCAGGCCCAGCAACAGGCTGGGTGAGCGCTCGCCCAAGGCCACTGCGACGGCCGCGCCGATGAAGGGCGCGAACGCGAAGACCGAGCCTGTGCGTGCCGCGCCGAAGGCGCGCTGCGCCAGCAGGTAGAAGCGCAGGCTCAGGCCGTAGCCTGACGCACCGATCGCCAGCAGGGCCAGCGCGGCACCCGTTGACGGCAGCGGTTCGCCGATTGCGACCGCCAGGACCAGCGTCGCCGTGGCGCCCAGCGCCGACTTGGCCATCACCACCTGCCCGGGGTCGCGCTCGGCCAGCGCTCGAGACAGCGTGTTGTCCACGCCCCAGGCCGCGGTCGCCAGCAGCACCGCCAGCAGGCCCCACAGCTGCGCACCACCGGTTCGCCCCTGATCCAGCACCAGCACCATGCCGCCGGCCAGCAGCAGCGCCATCGCGGTCCAGACGCGACCGTCCATGGTCTCGCGGTACAGGCGCCAGGCCAGCACCGCGGTGAACAAGGCCTCCAGCGTCAGCATCAACGAGGCGCTGGTGCCGCTGGTACGCTGCAGCCCCCACGCCAGCGCCACCGGGCCGACGACGGCGCCGAAGACGGCCATCGCGATCAGGCGCGGCAGGTCGCCGCGCTGCAGGCGCGCCTCGCGCTCGATGCGCTGGCGCGATATCGCACCGACCAGCGCCGCCCCGCCATAGAGCAGCGCGGCGGTACTGAAGGCACCCAGCCCGATGCCGAACTGCTGCACCAGCGGCGTGCTGATGCCGAACAGCGCCGCGGCCAGCAGCGCCAGCAGGCCGCCGCGCAGGGCGGGCAGGGTCGGGGCCGAGGGCACCACCTATCGGATCGTGAAGCGCACCGTGATCGCCTTGGCGCTGGACGTCGTCAGCGCGGCGACGACCTTGGCGCCCTTGGACAGCTTGACGCCCTTGGCCTCGAGCCTGTCACCAGCCGCCACGAGCTCGGCCTCGGACTTCTCGGCGCCGTTGAGCACCGTCAACCTGCCCTGGATGCCGGCGGGCGCCATCGGCTGGCCATGGTCCTCGATGTAAATCACCGCGCCGTCCGCGGTGCCCACCAGCTCGAACGACAGGTCGCTCGCGGCCTGCACCACGCCCCCATGCTTGGGCTTGGCGCCGCCGTGGGCCAGCGCCGCGTTGAACGACAGGGCCGACAGGCCCAGGATTGCAGCGGTCAGCAACTTCTTCATCATCTCGAGATTCTCCGATACGGGTTGCGGCGCACTCAACAGGCGGCGCCGCGAAAGCCTGGAAGCAAGGCGATCCACTCAGTAGGCTTCCCGCGCCTCCGGCAGGACTGGCGTGTGGGCCTCCTCGGCAAGCAGTCGCTCGGTGGGCTTGCGGCCAAAGAGCCAGTACATGACCGGCGTCAACAGCGTGTCCAGCAGCGTCGAGCTGACCAGCCCGCCGAAGATCACCACCGCCACCGGGTGCAGGATCTCCTTGCCCGGCGCGTCGGCCGCGAGCAGCAGCG
>CAZQPN010000620.1:0-2085 GCA_964595215.1 uncultured Rubrivivax sp.
GTCGAGCAGGCCGCACCGGGCGAGCGCAAGCGCATCTGGGTCGAGGGCCTGACGCTGGACGGCAACGAGGTGCGCAAGGGCGTGCTGCTGCCGCTGGGCGATGCCGGCCCGGCGCGCGAACGTCTGCGCAAGGCCGGCCTGACCGTGATGACGCTCGGCAGCGACGTGCAGGTCGCCGCGGTGCAGTTCGGCTCGACGGCCGAGAAGCTCGGCCTCGAGCAGGGCTTCAAGGTGATGTCGATCGAGATGCCGGCCGACCGCCCGGCCAAGGAGTGGATGTTCCTGCCGGCGCTGGCGCTGCTCGCGCTGGTGGTGGTGACGCAGCGTGCGCGCCGGCCACGCGCCGCGCAGATGGCCGCCGCGGCCGGCAAGGCCTGAGCGCGGTGCTGCACGGGCCGATGCCCCTCCACCCCGGCCTGCCCACGCTGCCGCTTCCGGCCGTCGAGCCTGTCACGGCCGGCGGGCCTGACCGGCGGCGCGGTGCGGGCCGCGGGCGTGCCCGTGGTCTGGCCTGGACCGAGGGGCGCTGAATGGTGCCCTTCTCGATCGCCGGCATCCAGATGGCCGTTCCGGCCGGGCAGCTCAACATCGCCGCCCAGATCCACCGGCTGGACATCTGCATGGCCCGCTTCCCGTGGGTGCAGATGGTGATGTTCAGCGAGCTCGCCGCCTGCGGCCCGTTGCCGTCGCACCCGGTGCACCTGCCCGGGCCCGAGGAGCACGCGCTGCAGGCGGCGGCGGCGCGCCACGGCGTGTGGGTGATCAGCGGCTCGGTGTTCGAGCGCGGCGCCGACGGCAAGCTCTACAACACCTCCTCGGTGATCAGTCCGAAGGGGCTGGTGGTCACGCGCTACCGCAAGATGTTCCCCTTCCTGCCCTACGAGCACGGCATCGAGCCGGGGCGCGACTTCTGCGTCTTCGACGTGCCGCAGGTCGGGCGCTTCGGGCTGTCGATCTGCTACGACATGTGGTTCCCGGAGACCTCGCGCACGCTGACCGCGATGGGCGCCGAGGTGCTGCTGCATCCGGTGCTGACCGGCACGATCGACCGCGACGTCGAGCTCGCGATGGCGCGCGCCACCGCAGCGCAGTTCCAGTGCTTCGTGTTCGACATCAACGGCCTGTTGGCCGGCGGCGTCGGCCGCTCCTGCGTCGTCGACCCGTCCGGCACGGTGATGCACCAGGCCGCCGGCGCCGAGGAGATCATCCCGGTGGAGATCGACCTGCAGCAGGTGCGCCGCCAGCGCGAGACCGGCACGCGCTGCCTGGGCCAGATGCTCAAGAGCTTCCGCGACCGCGCGGTCGACTTCCGCGTGTACGACCGGGCCTCCGGCGTCGACACCTATCTGCACACGCTGGGGCCGCTCGCGATGCCGGTGCGCCCTGGCGCACCGCCCACCGCGCCCCACAGCCATCCGACGGTGGCGGGCACGGCCGGGACGTTCGACACGCCGGCTTCGCCGCGCCCGCCGGGCGCCGACCAGAAATGAGGGCGCGCCGCCGGCGCACCCCGACAGGAGCACGACATGCCGACCAACGACGTCCCCGTGACGGTGCCCAGCCGCCAGGCCCTGGGCGACTACTACAGCGCCTCCCAACTCCGCAGCGACCGCTGGAGCCAGCTCAAGAGCCTGGCGCAGCAGATCGCCACGGCGCCGAAGGCGACCACGCGCGCCACCCTGCTTGCCAAGGCATCCGCGCTGATCGACTCGCTGACGCCGATCGAGACCTACTGGGCCTTCCCCGGCCTGCGCGGCCTGCAGGTGCTGCGCCGCCTGATCGCCCAGGAGGGCACGACCGAGCTGGCGGTCGTCGTCTCGCGCATCGCGCGCGCGCTGATGAGCGGCGCCTACCGCAGCCGGCACATCGAGCTCGAGGACGACAGCGACAACGGCGACGTCGATTCGATCGAGGACAGCGCGCCCGAGACCGCGCGCCACCGACCCTACTTCGAGGTGCTGATCGTCGACGCGATGACCGAGGGCCAGCAGGAGTCGCAGCGGCACAACCTGGCCGGCATGCGGCGGCGCGACGACGCCTTCGTCTACGAGCCGGTCGTCGTGCCGAGCTTCGAGGATGCGCTGA
>CAZQPN010000621.1:0-1738 GCA_964595215.1 uncultured Rubrivivax sp.
AGGAGGGCCGGGCGCAGCCCGTTCCGGGGGACATGGAGGGAGAGGGGACCCGGCGGCCTTGGCACGCCGGTCCCAGGCAGTCAAAGGAGACGGCCAACCAAACGACCGCATCGGGCCGAGAACGCCACTCCGCCCTCACTACGCTCGCGGGGCAATCCCCTCGCGCACCGTCGGGTAGCGCAGGCGCAGGCGCAGTTCCTGCGTGAGCCGCCGATTGGCGAGCCGGCGGGACTCGCCCATGAAGCTGAGCGTCATCGGCGACAGCTGCGCCTGGGCCTCGACGAGCGTCAGCCGGGGCGGGCGCGGCAAGCCGTGCAGGTCGGCAACGAGGTCGAAGTAGTCGCCCATCTTCATCTCGCTGTCGTCGACAACGTTGATGGCGCGCTGCGGCCGGCCACGATGCAGCGCGGCGATGCAGGCGCGCGCCAGATCGTCGGCGTGCACGTGGTTGGTGTAGACGTCGTCGGCCGGGGCCAGCACCGGCATGCCGCGGCGCACGCGCTCGCGCGGGTCGCCGCCGGCGCGGTCCAGTGCGTAGATGCCGGGCACGCGCAGCAGCGTCACCGCGATGCCGCTGCGGCGTCCCGCCCAGCGCCACAGGGCCTCGGCGTCGACCCGGCGGCGTGCGCGCGGCGTCGTCGGCCGCACGGGCCGGGTCTCGTCGATGCGCTCGCCGCCGGCGTCGCCGTAGACGCCGGTGGTGCTGACGTAGACCAGCCGTCGCAGCGTGCCGCCGCGCGCCAGCGCGCGCAGCAGGTGGCGCGATCGCGTGTCGGTGTCGCCCTGGCCCGGCGGCGGCGCCAGATGCAGCACGGCGTCGGCGAGTGCGCCCAGGCGGCCGAGCGACGCCGGGTCGTCGAGGTCGCCGACCAAGGGCACCGCGCCGGCGGCGCGCAGCTCGGCGCGGCGGTCGGGCTGCGAGGTCAGTGCCAGCACGCGCCAGCCGGGCGACAGCGCGCGCAGCACCCGCAGGCCGACGTCGCCGCAGCCGACGATGAGCAGGGTGGGGCGGTGACGGGGCATGGATCGCAGTCGATGGTTCGGGGTGGGCGTGGCGGGCATCGCGCCGCGACCGGACGGGCCTGCGCGTGGTGTCGAGGGCGGCACGTCGGTCGCCGGCGTTGGGGGCCCGCGGGCCGGCCGCGCCGGCATCGTTGGGAGGGTCGTGCGGTCGGGGGCAGAATCGGCGTTGGAGTTTACGAGCGAGCCCGCCCATGTCCTATCACGTCACCATCCAGCCGGCCGAGCGGCAGTTCGAGGTCGAGCGCGACGAGCCCATCCTCGCCGCGGCGATCCGCCAGGGCATCGGGTTGCCCTACGGCTGCCGCGATGGCGCATGCGGCTCGTGCAAGAGCCGGCTGCTCGAAGGTCGCGTCGTCCACGGAGCGCACCAGCTCAAGGCGCTGTCGGTGGAGGAGGAGGCCGACGGCTTCATCCTGACCTGCTGCGCGACGCCGCAGACCGACTGCGTCGTCGAGGCACGCAGCGTGCCCGGCGCGGGCCAGTTCCCGGTGCTCAAGCTGCCCAGCCGGGTGCTGTCGATCGACAGGCCGGCGCCGGACGTCGCGATCGTGCGGCTGCAGCTGCCGGCGAACCAGAACCTGCAGTACCGCGCCGGCCAGTACGTCGAGTTCATCCTGCAGGGCGGGGCCCGGCGCAGCTACAGCATGGCCAACGCGCCGCACGACATCGGCACGCCGCCGGCGATCGAGCTGCACATCCGCCACATGCCCGGCGG
>CAZQPN010000621.1:1748-2081 GCA_964595215.1 uncultured Rubrivivax sp.
TTCACCGACCATGTCTTCGGCGCGATGAAGGAACGCGACATCCTGCGCATGGAAGGGCCCTTCGGCAGCTTCTTCCTGCGCGAGGACAGCACCAGGCCGATGATCCTGCTCGCCAGCGGCACCGGCTTCGCGCCGATCAAGGCGCTGATCGACCACCTGCGCATGAAGGGCAGCAACCGGCCCGCGGTGCTGTACTGGGGCGGTCGCCGGCCACAGGACCTGTACAGGGACGCCTGGTGCCGCGCGCAGGCGGCCGATCTGCCCTGGCTCACCTACGTGCCGGTGGTCAGCGACGCCCTGCCCGAAGATGCCTGGGCCGGACGCACCGGCTTC
>CAZQPN010000622.1:0-2076 GCA_964595215.1 uncultured Rubrivivax sp.
GGACGGCCGCGCCTTGCGGAAGGCCAGGATCTCGTCGGCGCCGTAGAGGTTCTCGCCGACGCCGTAGCGGACGGTGTGCGGACTGGTCCAGAACAGCTCGTCGAGCACCTCGACCTGGTTGTGCACCAGCGCGTGCTCGTAGCGGGCGAAGGCGGCCGTAACTTCGGCGTGCACGTCGGGCAGGTTGATGTCCATGTCGGCTCGGATCGGTTCAGTTCGGTTCAGGTCGGTGCCGTTCAGCCGAGTGCCGCGACGGGTGCATGCACGACCCCCGCGGCCTCCAGCGCGTGCGCCACGCGCAGGCACAGGTCCTCTCGCCAGGGCGCGGCGATGACCTGGACGCCTATCGGCAAATGGGGCGCGGCCGGGTCCATGCCCCACACGGGCACGCTGACGACCGGCAGCCCGATGCAAGACACTGGCTGCGTCAACAGGCCCATGCTGGGGCGCGCCGGCAGGCGCTGTCCGGCGACCTCGAGCCACTCGGTGCCGATCGCCGGCGCGGTGCATGGCGTGGATGGGGCCAGCACGACGTCGACGTCCTCGAAGCTGCGCGCCACCTGGCGCGCGAACCAGTGGCGCAGGCGCTGCGACTGCTGCACCCAGGCCGCCGGCAGCATTGCGCCGGCGAGGAAGCGGTCGCGCGACAGCGGCTCGAAGTCCTGCGCGCGACGCTTCAGGTCGGGCAGGTGCAGCGCCGCGCCTTCGGCGTTGGTGATCAGGAAGGCGGCGGTGCGCGCACGGTCGACTTCGGGCCACGCCACCACGCGATCGGTGCCGAGCGCGGCGGCGACCTTGTCGACGGCCGCCAGCGCAGGCGCCAGCGCCATCGTCCGGAACCAGCCGCCGAGCACGCCGATGCGCAGGCCTTCGGTGCCGCGCGTCAGCGTCCTCGTCGTCGGCTCGACCGGACGCCGCTGCTGCGCCGGATCGTCGGCGTCCGGACCCTGCATCGCGTCGTAGGCCGCGGCCAGATCGGCCACCGAGCGCGCGAACGGGCCGAGGTGATCGAGGCTGGCGACGAAGGGGTAGCTGCCGGCGCGCGACAGGCGGCCGAAGCTCGGCTTCAGCCCGAACACGCCGCACAGCGACGAGGGCACGCGGATCGAGCCGTTGGTGTCCGAGCCGAGGGCCAGCGGCACCTGCCCCGCAGCCACCGCCGCCGCCGAGCCGCCCGACGAACCGCCGCTCAGCCGCGTGAGGTCGTGCGGATTGCGGGTCGGGCCGTAGTGCGAGTTCTCGGTCGTGAATCCGTACGCGTACTCGTCCATGTTGAGGGCGCCGACGAGTACCGCGCCAGCGGCCTCCAGCTGCCGCACCAGGAAGGCGTCGCGCACGGCCGGCGCAGCGTCGCGCTCGATCTTGGAGCCCGCCAGCGTCGCCAGCCGGGCGATGTCGAACAGGTTCTTGACGGCGAACGGCACGCCAGCCAGCGGCCCGCCGACCTCGCCCGCATCGACCTTCGCCGCACGCGCCAGCGCACGCTCGGCCAGCACCGCGGTGAAGGCATTGACGCGGCCGTCGGTGGCCTCGATGCGCGCCAGGCTGGCGCGCACGCGATCGACGGCCGTCATCGGCCGCCCTCCTCGCCCGATGCGGCGGGCGTCACCGGCACGAAGACGTTGCCCGACTCGTCGTGCGGCGTCAGCGGGAAGTCCATCACCCGTGGCGCCATGCCGATGACGAGCTGCAGGTAGCGCACGACGCCGGGGCGCTGCTCGGGCGACAGCGACAGCCCGAGCAGCGCGCACTGCGCGTCGACGTAAGCCTCGACCTGGGTCGCATCCATCGCGCAGCCGGACATCGCGCTCATGCCTTGCTGAGCTGCCGGAAGTCCGGCTGCAGGTGGAACCAGTACATGAAGCCGTTGACGTTCCTCTGCATCGCCACGTCCTGGCTCGGCTGGAACATCGGCACCCGCGGCACCTCGTCGTAGGCGATCTGGATCATCTCCTTGACCGAGCTGTCGTAGATCGCCTTGCTTTCGGCGAAGCGCGCATTGGTGATGATCTTGTCGAGCGTCGGGTTCTGGTAGCTCATGGTGTTGAACACCGCGTTCTGGCCGTGGTAGCACCA
>CAZQPN010000623.1:0-2076 GCA_964595215.1 uncultured Rubrivivax sp.
TCGACCGCGCCGTCGCCGTCGGCGTCGTCGAAGACGATAAAGGGCGCGTTGCCGCCCAGCTCCAGGCTGAGCTTCTTGACCGTCGGCGCGCACTGCGCGGCGAGGATGCGGCCGACCTCGGTCGAGCCGGTGAACGACAGGTGGCGCACGACGTCGCTGCTGCACAGCACCTTGCCGATCTCGATCGAGCCGTCGGCGTCCGACGTCAGCACGTTGAGCACGCCCGACGGCATGCCGGCGCGCTGCGCCAGCTCGGCCACGGCGAGTGCCGACAGCGGTGTCGCCTCGGCCGGCTTGATGACCACCGGGCAGCCGGCGGCCAGCGCCGGCGCGACCTTGCGCGTGATCATCGCGATCGGGAAGTTCCACGGCGTGATCGCCGCGCAGACGCCGATCGGCTGCTTGAGCACGAGGTAGCGCTTGTTGTTGTCGGTCGTCGGGATGGTCTCGCCGTAGACGCGCTTGGCCTCCTCTGCGAACCACTCGATGAAGCTGGCGCCGTAGCCGACCTCGCCCTTCGCCTCGGCCAGCGGCTTGCCCTGCTCGGCGGTCATGATGCGCGCCAGGTCGTCGGCGTGCTGGTGCAGCAGGCTGAACCACTTCATCATGATCGCGGCGCGCTCCTTCGCGGTCTTGGCGCGCCAGGCCGGCCAGGCCTTGTCGGCGGCGGCGATCGCCGCCTCGGCTTCGGCCGCGCCCAGGCGGGCGACGTCGGCCAGCTTGCGGCCGGTCGCCGGGTCGACGACATCGAAACGTGCCTTGCCGTCCAGCCACTCGCCGTTGACGAGGGCGGCGGTCTTCAGCAGGGTCGGGTCGTTCAGCGTGGCCAGGGGGCTGGTGGCGGTGTCCATCGGAGGGTCTCCTTGTGATCGGTGATGAGAGGGGGAGCCACGCTCAGCGCAGCTCGTACTGGAAGGTGCTGACGACGCGCAGCCGCTTGACGCGCGCGCTGCCGTCGTCGAAGTCCTGGCCACCGGCGGCGCCGACCTGGATCACGCCCTGGTTGGCGCTCTTCAGCGGCCCGAGCGAGGCGCCGGCCTCGGCGGCGAACTTCTGGGCCTGTTCGCGTGCATTGCGCGTCGCTTCGGCCAGCAGCGGGGCCTTGACCTCGTTGAAGCCGCGCAGCAGGTAGCGTGGGCCGGACGGGCCCTCGCCGCCGAGCTGCACGCCGGCCTGGATCAGCGGGTCGACGGCCAGCGCGGCGGCGGCCACGGCGTCGACGCGCGCCGTCTGCACGATGACGAGTCCTTTGCCATTGAAGCGCAGCGGCTGCTGACCGCCGCCGTAGTCGCGCGCGAACAGGTCCTGCACCTCGAGCGGGCGGACCTCGATCTCGGCGTCGGTGAAGCCCTGCCCCTTCAGGAAGGCGAGCACCTGGGCGCGGTCGCCCTCGAGCAGCTTCTGCACGGCGCCGAAGTCGTTCGCACCGCGGCGGAACTGCAGGCTCCAGACCGCGAAGTCGCCCGGCACGTCCTGCTCGGCCAGGCCCTTGACGGTGACGACGCGGTCGGCCATGCGCAGCCGCTCCAGGCCCTGGCCGATGGCCCAGCCGGCGACGGCCAGCCCGGCGCCGACCATCAGGCCGGCGAGGACGCGGGACCAGCCGGGGGTGCGGGAGGGGGTGTCGGTCGACATCGGTGCTCGCTCGGGTGGGAGGCCTGCGGCGTCGGGCCGCGGGACAGACCCGATTAAACCGCAGCGCGGCAGCGGCCGCGACCAGCGCCGCCATCGCGGACAATCGGAGCCTTCGACGGCCGCCGCCCCCGCCGCCGTCCTCACACCGTCCGATCCGCCGCCGAACGCACCCCATGAAAGCCTCCGACATCCGCACCACCTTCCTGAGCTACTTCGAGTCCAAGGGCCACACCGTGGTCGCGAGCTCGCCGGTGGTGCCCGGCGACGACCCGACGCTGCTGTTCACGAACGCCGGGATGAACCAGTTCAAGGACGTCTTCCTCGGCTTCGACAAGCGCCCCTACACGCGCGCGGCGACGAGCCAGAAGTGCATCCGCGCTGGCGGGAAGCACAACGACCTCGAGAACGTCGGCTACACCGCGCGCCACCACACCTTCTTCG
>CAZQPN010000624.1:0-2076 GCA_964595215.1 uncultured Rubrivivax sp.
GTGTGGGTGTGGGTGTGGGTGTGGGTGTGGGTGTGGGTGCGGGTGCAGGGGCAGGGGCAGGGGCAGCGCCAGGCGCGCCGACGCGCGCCAGCACCGCACCCACCGGCAGCTCGGTATCCAGCGGCGCCAAGTCGCCGATCACGCCGTCCAGAAAACACTCGACATCGATCGCGCCCTTGTGCGTCTCGACGACGGCGACGACGTCGCCCGGCTTCACGCGGTCACCCGGCTTGACCAGCCACTCGACGACCTTGCCCGTCTCCATGTCGGCGCCCAGCGCCGGCATCGTGAAGTCCGCCACCGCGCGCCCCTCAGCCGCGGCGCGCCGGCACGATCGCGCGCGCGGCGGCCACTATGTCGTCCAGACGCGGCAGCGCGGCCTCCTCCATGTGCGCCGCGTAGGGCACCGGCACCTCGCGACTGCACACGCGGCGGACCGGCGCGTCGAGCTCGTACAGCGACTCCTCCGCCAGGCGGGCGGCGATCTCGGCCGAGATCGACCCGCTCTTCCAGCCCACGTCGACGATGACGACGCGCCGCGTGCGCGTCACCGACGCGACGATCGTCGGCATGTCCAGCGGGCGCAGCACGCGCAGGTCGATCACCTCGGCCTCGATGCCGTCGGCGGCCAGCGCCTCGGCCGCGGCCAGGCACTTGGGCAGGCCGTTGCCATAGGTGACCAGCGTGAGGTCGCGCCCCGCGCGCCGCACCTTGGCGTGTTCGAGGTCGACTGCGGTCACCGCCGGGTCGAGCGGGCCTTCCGCGTTGTAGAGCACGATGTGCTCGAAGATCAGCACCGGGTTCGGGTCGGCCAGCGCGGCGGCGAGCATGTGGCGCGCGTCCTCCACCGTGCCCGGCACCGCGACCTTGAGCCCCGGGATGTGCGCGAACCAGCCCTCCAGGCTGTGCGAATGCTGCGCCGCCAGCTGGCGCCCGCCGCCGGTGGCCATGCGGATCACCAGCGGCACCGCGAACTGGCCGCCCGTCATGTGCGGCAGCGTGGCGGCGTTGTTCATGATCTGGTCCAGCGCCAGCAGGCTGAAGTTGCAGGTCATGATCTCGACGATGGGCCGCAGCCCCGCGATCGCGCCGCCGATGGCGATGCCGGTGAAGCCGTTCTCGGCCAGCGGCGTGTCGATAATGCGCGCCGGGCCGAACTCCTCCAGCAGGCCCTTGGTGACGGCGTAGCAGCCGCCGTACTTGCCGACGTCCTCGCCCATCACGAAGGTGCGCGGGTCGGCGACCAGCGCATCGCGGATGGCCTGTCGGCAGGCCTCGCGGTAGGTCATGCGCAGCGGCGCAGCCGCAGCGGCGGGTGCGGTGGTCATCGCGCGTCCTCCTGCACGACGCGGTCCATCAGCACGAAGCGCTCCAGGTCCGCCAGCGGCTCGAGCGCGCCGGCCTCGGCAAAGGCCACCGCGTCGGCGATCTCGGCGGCGATCTCGGCATCGATCGCCTGCGCCTCGGCGTCGTTCAGTTCGTGGTTGGCCACCATCCAGGCGCGCAGGCGTTCGATCGGGTCGATGTGGCGCCAGCCCTCGATCTCGTCGCGCGTGCGGTAGGCCTGGGTGTCGAACATCGAGTGGGCGCGGAAGCGGTAGGTGCGCGCCTCGATGAACTGCGGCCCCTCGCCGGCGCGGATGCGCGCCACCGCGCGCCGCGCAGCAGCCTCCATCTGCACCGGGTCCATGCCGTCGACCTGCTCGGCCGGCATGCGGTAGGCCCGGGCCTTGCGCCAGATGTCGGTCTCGACCTCGCTGTCGGCCAGCGGCACGCCCATCGCGTAGAGGTTGTTCTCGCACACGAAGAGCACCGGCAGCTTCCACAACTCGGCCAGGTTCAGCGTTTCGTGGAACACGCCCTCGCCAACCGCGCCCTCGCCGAAGAAGCAGGCCGTGACCGCGCCCGGCCGCAGCGCCTTGTCGGCCATCGCGATGCCGGCGGCCAGCGGCAGCCCGCCGCCGACGATGGCGTTGCCGCCGTAGAAGCGATGCGCGTGGCTGAAGATGTGCATGGACCCGCCGCGCCCGCGGCAGCAACCCTCGAGCTTGCCGAGCATCTCGGCCATGATGTCGC
>CAZQPN010000625.1:0-2073 GCA_964595215.1 uncultured Rubrivivax sp.
AGGTCAGCTTCAGCGAAGCGCTGGACCGCATCAGCGCGCGCAGCCCGGCCAACTACGAGCTCCTCGCCGCCGGGGCGGACGGCCAGTTCGGCACCCCCGACGACACACGCATCGAGATCCGGCCGGGCTATTCGTATCCGGAGACCGACCTCACGCTGCAACTGCCTGGCGGGTCGCTGGCCGAAGGGACGTACCGGCTGCGCTTGTCGGGCACGCTCGGCATCTTCGACACCGCGGGCAACCTTCTGGACGGCGACGCCGACGGCGTGGCGGGCGGCGACTACCTCCGCACCTTCACGATCGACCGCTCTGGCAACCTGACGCCCACGGCGACGGATGCCGTGTCCAGTGTCGAGGAGGGAGGCAGCGTGCTGATCACGCTGGCCGGCACCGACCCGAACGACGATCCGCTGACCTACAGTCTGGTCACCGCGCCGGCGCACGGCACGCTGTCGGAGTTCGACCCCGTGGCGCGCACCGTGCGCTACACGCCGAACGCCAACTTCAACGGCACCGACAGCTTCCGTTTCCGCGTGGACGACGGCAAGCTCGGCACCGACGACGGCAACATCGTCGTCAGCGTGCTGCCGGTGAACACGGCACCAACGGGCGCGCCGGTCAGCGCCTCGACGGACGAGGACACGCCGGTAGAGATCCTGCTCATCGGCTCCGACGAGGAGACCGCACGGGCCCTGCTCGACTTCAGCATCGGTGCCGCGCCGACCAACGGCAGCCTGATCCTCGGCCCGGGCGGCCTGTGGACCTACACGCCCGACGCCGACTTCACGGGCATCGATACCTTCACCTACATCGTGACCGATCGCGGCGATCCGGACGGCAGCTTCGGTAATGCCCTGAGCAGCACGCCGCAGACGGTCACCGTCACGGTTCGTCCGTTCAACGATGCGCCGCGCATCGACGCGATCGCGCCGCAGGCGGTGGACGAGGGAGCGACGCTGAGCTTCTCGATCCCGGCGTTCGACGCGGACAGTGCGAGCTTGACGTTTGCGCTGCTGGGCGACGTGCCTGCGGGTGCGGGCATCGACGCGAGCACCGGCGTGTTCACCTGGACCCCGCCGGACGGCCCGCTCACCCGCACCTTCACCGTGCGCGTCAGCGACGGTCTGGCGTTCACCGACACCAGCTTCGACGTCGTGGTGGCCAACGTGGCGCCGACGATCTCGCTGACCGGGTCGGCCGAAGTGAACCGGGGCGAGGTCTATACGGTCGACTTCAGCGCGACCGACCCAGGCACCGACACCATCACCCAGTGGCTGGTCAATTGGGGCGATGGCTCCACCTCGCTGCTGGCTGGCTCGGCCACCAGTGCGACCAAGACCTACACCGGGGGCGGCAATCTGGCCGTGACCGTCACCGCCACCGACGAGGATGGCAGCTACACCTCGGTGGCGCTGCCGGTGCGGGTGATCGTGCCGAACCAGTCGCCACTGGTGCCGAGCCCGCAGAGCGCGAGCACCGACGAGGACCAGGCGGTCACGATCACGCTCAGCTACGCCGACCCCGACGGCGATGCGCTGACGGTGAGGTTCCTGGGCGGGCCGAGCCACGGCGTGCTCAGCGGCTTCGACGCCACGACCCGGCAGGTCACGTACACGCCGGACGCCGACTACTTCGGAGCCGACAGTTTCGAGATCGAGGTCGACGACGGCCAAGGCGGTGTGACGACGGCGACGGTCGACATCACGGTTGGGGCGGTCAACGACGCCCCGGTGGTCACCGCGGTGGCCACGCAGAACGTCGCCGAGGGCAGCACGGTGAACCTCACCGTGGCGGCCAGCGACATCGACAGCGCCAGCCTGAGCTACACCCTGGTGGGCGGCCCGGCGGGCGCGGCGATCGACCCGAGCAGCGGGGTCTTCAGCTGGACGCCGGCCGACGGCCCGCTGACGCAGGCCATCACCGTGCGGGTCAGCGACGGGCAGGCCAGCACCGAGACCCGCTTCGACGTCGTGGTGGCCAACGTAGCGCCGACGATCGCGCTCGGTGGCGCCGACAGCGTCGACGAAGGGTCGACCTACACGCTCAACCTCGGCGCGGTCAGCGACCCGGGCA
>CAZQPN010000626.1:0-2072 GCA_964595215.1 uncultured Rubrivivax sp.
GCCAGCGCATCAGCATCGCGCGCGCGATGCTGAAGAACCCGCCGCTGCTGCTGCTCGACGAGGCGACGAGCGCGCTCGACGCCGAGAGCGAGCGCATGGTGCAGGCCGCGCTGGAAGCGGCGATGAAGGACCGCACGACGATCGTCATCGCGCACCGGCTGTCGACCGTGCAGCGGGCCGACCGCATCGTCGTGCTCGACCACGGGCGCATCGTCGACATCGGCAGCCACGCCGAGCTGGTGGCGCGCGGCGGACTTTACGCGCGACTGGCGGCGATGCAGTTCGAGTTGCAGCCGGCCGAGGCACCGCAGCCGCTCTGACGGCCGCTGCCGCGGCGCGCGGGCAGCCGCTCAGGTGCCGGCCAGCCCGTGCAGCGCGTCCGGGTCGAGCACGCGCACCGTGTAGCCGCTGACCGCGATCAGCCCGCGCTCGGACAGGCTGCGCATCATGCGCGACAGGGTTTCCGGCGTCATGCCGAGCTGCGACGCGATGTCGCGCTTGCGCTCGGCCAGCCGCAGCACGACCTGGCTGCTGCCCTGCAACTGGGCGCACAGCCAGGCCGCCAGGCGGGCGCCGGCGTCCTTGTGCATCAGTTCGTGCAGCCGCGTGTCGAGGCGGCCGACCTCGCGTGCCAGCGTGTCCATGAAGCGCAGCGACAGCATCGGCCGCCGCGCGGCCAGCGCGCGCAGCGGATCGACCGGCAGTTCCGCGAGCAGCACCCGGCTCTGCGCGACGACGTCGCTGTGATGGCGCCCCTCGCCCAGAGGGGCGGAAAGCACCAGCCACTGCGGACCATGGACGACGCGCTCGGCGCTCAGTCCGCGGTCCGGCTGGGCCCACCCGCACACCGCCTGACCGTCGAGCAGCGCGATCAGCTGCCGCGCGGCGGTGCCCCGGGTGGCGATGGTCTGACCTTCGGCCACCGAGCGCGTCGCCGCGAGCGCATCGAGGGCCTGCGCGTCGTCGGATGAGAGCGATCCGAGCAGTGCCGGCCAGGGCACATGCACCGGCAGTCGCGGCCGGGCCGTGACGGCTTCCAGGGCAGGGGCGACGGCATTCATGGCAGGCAGGTGGTCAACAGGTTGGCGTCAACTGTCCCCTGCGGCGGCGGCCGGCGCATTGCGCCAAGTCAAGAGGCAGACACGCCGGGCCGCGCCGGGGTCTGCCGGCCGCGCGGCGCCGGCCCTTCCCGCCGGGTCGACGCGTCAGTCCGCGGTCCGCATGCGCGCCAGCGTCTGCTGCGCCCCGGCGGCGAGCAGCCGTGCGTCGGAGCCCACGGTGACGAAGCGGAAGCCCATCGCGGACCGTGCCAGCGCCACCTCGGGCGCGCCGTTGTGGATGCCGGCGCGCAGGCCGTGCGCCGTCGCGCGCGCCAGGATGTGCTCGATCGCCTGCGCGACCGGCGGGTCGACGTCGTCGAACACCGGCCGGCATCCGAGCGACAGCGACAGGTCCGACGGCCCGATGTAGACCGCGTCCAGCCCCTCGACGGCCAGGATGGCCTCGAGGTTATCCAGCGCCTGCGCCGTCTCGATCATCGCCATGCGCACGATGTGCGCGTTGGCGCGCGCCGGGTAGTCTGGTCCTTCGACGAGCAGCGCCCGCACCGGCCCGAAGCTGCGCGTGCCGCGCGGCGCATAGCTCGTCCAGGCGACGAAGCGCGCGGCGTCGTCGGCGGTGTTGACCATCGGGCAGATCAGCCCGTGCGCGCCGACGTCCAGCGCCTTCATCAGGATGCCCGGCTCGAGCCAGGGCACGCGCACCAGCGGCACGGTGTCGGTGGTCGTGATCGCCTGCAGCATGCCGACCATGGCCTGGTAGTCGACCACGCCGTGCTGCAGGTCGATCGTCAGCGTGTCCCAGCCCTGGCGCGCCATGATCTCGGCGCTGAAGGTGTTCGGGATCGCGAGCCAGCCGTTGACGGCAGTGCGGTCGGCGGCCCAGAGGGCGCGCAGGCGGTTGTCCTTCATCGATGCAGTCCTCGCAGGGCGCCGGCGGCCGCGCGCGGCCGCCGGCGGATCGACCGTCAGGCGGTCGGCAGCACGTGGTCGCGGAACTGATCGCGCAGCTTG
>CAZQPN010000627.1:0-2056 GCA_964595215.1 uncultured Rubrivivax sp.
GCGGAAGAAGTAGGTCTGCACGTCCATCTGCTGGATGTGGAACTCGTCGGCGACGACCTTCTTGTGCACCCACTGGTGGCTGGGGTTGAAGCGCCGGGTGTGGCCGCACATCGCGACCAGGCCGGTCTCCTTCTGCCGCGCGACGACCTGCTCGCCGTCGGCCAGCACGTCGCACAGCGGGATCTCGACCTGCACGTGCTTGCCGGCGTCCAGGCAGGCCAGCGTCTGCGACGCGTGCATCTGCGTCGGCGTGCACAGGATGACGGCGTCGACGGCCTTGATCGCCAGGCTGTCGGCCAGGTCGGTGGTGACATGCGCGATGCCGTACTTGGCGGCCACTTCCTGGGTCTTGGCGAGGTCGCGGCTGATCAGCGAGATCACCTCGACGCCGTCGATGTTCCTGATGCCGTCGAGGTGCTTGATGCCGAAGGCGCCGGCACCGGCGAGCGCGACTTGGATGGTCATGCGGACTCCTGGCTGTTCTCGAGGATCAGGTGGCCGACCGCCGTGTTCGATGCCGGCACGTGGAAGAAGCGGTGCGCGACGCGCGGCGGCGGCCCGCCGGCGACGTCGGCCATCGCCCCGCGCGCGATCAGCCACATCACGAGCTCGATGCCCTCGCTGCCGGCCTCGCGCACGTACTCGATGTGCGGCACCTCCGACAACCCTGCCGGGTCGGCGATCAGGCGGTCCAGATAGCGGTTGTCCCAGTCGGCGTTGATCAGGCCGGCGCGCGGGCCCTGCAGCTGGTGGCTCATGCCGCCGGTGCCCCAGATCTGGACGCGCAAAGGCTCGTCGTAGCGCTCGATCGCGCGCCGGATCGCCTGCCCGAGCGCGAAGCAGCGCCGTCCCGAGGGCACCGGGTACTGCACGACGTTGACGGCGAACGGGATCACCGCGCAGGGCCAGGCCTCGGGCTGGCCGCACATCAGGCTCAGCGGCACCGTCAGGCCATGGTCGACCGCGAGGTCGTTGACGATCGTGAGGTCGAAGTCCTCCTGGATCACCGACTGCGCAATGTGCGAGGCCAGCTGAGGGTGCCCCTTGACCACCGGCACCGGGCGCGGACCGTAGCCTTCGTCGGCGGGCTGGAACTCGGCCGCGGTGCCGATCGCGAAGGTCGGGATGATGCCGAGGTCGAAGGCCGTCGCGTGGTCGTTGTAGACGAGGAAGATGACGTCGGGCTTGTGCTCGGCGAGCCAGCGCTTGGAGAACTCGTAGCCGGCGAACAGCGGCTGCCAGTACGGCTCACCCGTCTTGCCGTGGTCGATCGCGGCACCGATGGCCGGCACGTGCGAGGTGTAGACGGAGGCCGTGACGCGTGCGTGGCCGGCGGCGCCCGGCCTGGCGGCGCCGCTGCGGTCGGCGGCGTGCGCGCCCAGCACGTCGGCGGCGAGTTGCTGCGGGTGCGTGCGCTCCCACTGGGACCACGCCTCGGAGCGCGCCATCGGGCCCTGGGCGTCGCCGGATTCGCCGACGACGCGATTGCCCTCGGGCCGGCGCCCGCCCGAGATCATCATGTCGCGGTACTGCTGCTCGCTCAGGCCGGTCATGCTGCCGGCCATCTGCTGGAAGCTCTTGCCGTCCGTCGCACCGATCTTGGCCAGGAAGTAGATGTTGCCGCCGGTGCGCATCATCCAATTGAGGTCGCGTGCCAGCACCGCCTGCTTCTGCTCCTCGGTCATCGGCCACTCGTCGAGGTAGGCGCGCTCGCCGGCCTTGAAGCGCTCGCGGTTCTCGGCCTTCATCAGGCTCATGGCGAACTGGTTGAGCCAGTAGCCCTTGCGGGACTGGTCGGCGTCGAAGATCGTCGTGCCGGGCACGTCGAGGTAGGGTTTGTCGAGCGACATCGGGTTCGGTCTCCTGTCGGTGCCGTTGCGCGGCGGGTGCACGCCGTCAGGCGATGGCTTCTTCCGGCCAGTACAGACGCATCGGGTTGTCGACCAGCAGTTTGCGCTGCAGTTCCGGCGTGACAGCGATGTGCGGAATGAAGTCGACCAGCAGGCCGTCGTCGGGCATGTGGTCCTTCAGGTTCGGGTGCGGCCAGTCGGTGCCC
>CAZQPN010000628.1:0-2051 GCA_964595215.1 uncultured Rubrivivax sp.
CAGCATCTCCCGCATACCGGGCCCGCCCTTCGGGCCCAGATAGCGCAACACCATCACATCGCCAGCGACGATCTGGCTGGCCATGATCGCTGCCAGCGCGGACTGCTCGTCATCGAAGACCCGCGCCGGGCCGGTGATGACCGGGTTCTTCAGGCCGGTGATCTTGGCCACGCAGCCCTCGGTGGCCAGGTTGCCCTTCAGGATGGCCAGGTGGCCCTCGGCGTACATCGGGTTCGTCACCGGGCGGATCACGTCCTGGTCGGCGCGCAGCGGGGGCACGTCCTTCAGGTTCTCCGCCACGGTCTTGCCGGTGATGGTGATGCAGTCGCCATGCAGCAGGCCGGCGTCCAGCAGCACCTTCATCACCGCCGGGATGCCGCCGGCGCGGTGCAGGTCGATCGCCAGATACCTGCCGCTGGGCTTGAGGTCGCACAGCACCGGCACCTTGCGCCGCACGCGCTCGAAGTCGTCGATCGTCCACTCGACCTCGGCCGCGTGCGCGATGGCCAGGAAGTGCAGCACCGCGTTCGTGCTGCCGCCGGTGGCGCTGATCACGGCCACCGCATTCTCGATGCTCTTCCTGGTGACGATGTCGCGCGGCTTCAGGTCGGCCTTCACGGCCTCCACCAGCACGCGCGCCGCCTCCTGCGTGTAGCCGACGATCGGGTCCTCGACGTTGGCCATCGTCGAGCTGTAGGGCAGGCTCATGCCCAGCGCCTCGAAGGCCGAGCTCATCGTGTTGGCGGTGTACATGCCGCCGCAGCTGCCGGAGCCCGGAATCGCGCGGCGCTCGATCTCGGTGAAGTCCTGCTCGGTCATCTTGCCGGCGCTGAACTGGCCGACGGCCTCGAACACGCTGACGATGTTGAGGTCCTGGCCCTTGTAGTGGCCCGGCAGGATGGTGCCGCCGTAGACGTAGATGGCCGGCACGTTGGCGCGCAGCATGCCCATCATGCCGCCAGGCATGTTCTTGTCGCAGCCGCCGATGACGATCACGCCGTCCATCCACTGGCCGCCGACGCAGGTCTCGACGCAGTCGGCGATGACCTCGCGCGAGACCAGGCTGTACTTCATGCCTTCGGTGCCCATCGACATGCCGTCGCTGATCGTCGGTACGCCGAAGACCTGCGGGTTGGCGCCGGCCTGCTTCAGCCCCTCGACCGCGGCGTCGGCCAGCTTCTGCAGGCCGGAATTGCACGGCGTGATCGTGCTGTGTCCGTTGGCCACGCCGATCATCGGCTTGCCGAAGTCGTCCTGCGTGTAGCCCATGCCGTAGTACATGGAGCGGTTGGGCGCGCGCGCCACGCCTTCTGTGATGTTCTTGGAGCGGCGGTTGAATCCGGCCATCGACGGTCTCCTGGGTGCTGAGGCCACGCCCTTCGTGACCGCGACGATTATCGCCGCCCGTTCTTGTCCGTCCGGACCGGCGCCGCGCCAGCAGCGACAATCGACGCCGGTCCCACCACGCCTGTCCCGGCCCCGCCCGATGCTCGTGCATCCGCAGTTCGACCCGATCGCCATCGCGCTCGGCCCGATCAAGATCCATTGGTACGGTCTGACCTACCTGGTCGCCTTCGGTCTGTTCATGTGGCTGGCATCGCGGCGCGCCCGACATCCGCAGTTCGCCGAGGCCGGCTGGACACGGCGTGACGTCGAGGACCTGCTGTTCTGGGGCGTGCTCGGCGTGATCCTGGGCGGCCGGCTGGGCTACGTGCTGTTCTACAAGCCGGCCTACTACCTGGCGCACCCGCTGGAGATCCCGATGGTCTGGCAGGGCGGCATGTCGTTCCACGGCGGCATGCTGGGCGTTATCGTCGCGATGGCGCTCTACGCACGGTTGAAGCATCGTCCGTGGCTGCAAGTGACGGACCTGATCGCGCCTTGCGTGCCCACCGGGCTGGCGAGCGGTCGGCTGGGCAACTTCATCAACGGCGAGCTGTGGGGGCGTGCGGCCGACCCGTCGCTGCCCTGGGCGATGGTCTTTCCGCAAAGCGGCACCGACATCGCGCGCCACCCGTCGCAGCTCTACCAGTTCGCGCTCGAGGGCCTGC
>CAZQPN010000629.1:0-2043 GCA_964595215.1 uncultured Rubrivivax sp.
TGCGAGCCCGAGTGCCCGAACGAGGCGATCTCGATGGGCCCGGAGATCTACGTCATCGACCCCGACCGCTGCACCGAGTGTGTCGGGCACTTCGACGAACCGCAGTGCGTGCAGGTCTGCCCGGTGAGCTGCATCCCGCTGAATCCCGCCCGCATCGAGACGCGCGGACAGCTGATGGACAAGTACCGTCGGCTGCAGGCGGCCGCGGCGCCGGGTCCGGTCTCCGACGACCGGGCTGGCGCCTTGGCTCAGCCCGGCGCCCGCACCTTGTAGCGCCGCGTCGGCCGCTCGACGGCCGGGCCGCGGTCGCCCGCGCGGTCAGCGGGCGGACGGATGGCCGCCGGTGCACGGCCCTCGCGCATCGCGTCGGCGTGGCGCTGCCGGCGCTCCTGCGCCAGCTGCTGCACGGCCTCGCGCTCGCGCGCGGCCACGGCGCGCGCCTCCGACACGGCCTGTGGCAGGGGTCGTTGTCCGACGTCGAGCGGGGCGCCGTCGGCGCAGGGGCGGTCTGAGAAGCTGCGGCCATCGGGGCCGCAGCGCCACAGGGTCTGCGTCGGCGCAGCGGCGGCGTGGCTGGCGACCACCAGCCACAGCAGCGCGGGACGCAGGGCCCGCATCGGCGATCCGCGGGTCATGACGCCTCCGGCGGTTCGGCTGGCGGTGCCGCAGCCGGCCTGGGTGGCTTCGGCCGCGGCGGCTTGGCGTGGAGCTGTGCGACGGCCTTGTCCATCTGGCCGCCCAGCATCAGATCGCTGGCCTGGAGCGAACGCTCGATGGCCAGCGCGATCGCGTCGCGCTGGTCGGGCGACGGTTTCTTCAGCACGTAGTTGACGACTTCGGCGCGGTCGCCCGGGTGGCCGATGCCCAGGCGCAAGCGCCAGAAGTCGGGCGCGCCCAGCATGTGCTGGATGTCTTTCAGGCCGTTGTGCCCGGCGGCACTGCCGCCGAGCTTCAGGCGCGCCTCGCCGGGCGGCAGGTCGAGCTCGTCGTGCACGACCAGGATCTGCGCCGGCGCGATCTTGTAGAAGCGCGCCAGCGTCGCGACCGACACGCCCGATCGGTTCATGTAGGTCATCGGCTCGAGCAGCCACAGCGGGTCGGCGCCGGCGCGGTTGATCCGCGCCACCAGTCCCTGGTGCGCGCGGTCGGCCGCCAGTCGCGCGCCCAGCTTGTCGGCCAGCGCGTCCACCCACCAGAACCCGGCGTTGTGGCGCGTGGCCTCGTATTCAGCGCCCGGGTTGCCCAGGCCGACGACGAGACGGATCATGGCCCGATTATCCCGGTCGGGTCGGGCCGCCGCGCCCCGCGCGCTGGGGAGGCGGGCAAGAAAAAGGCCCCACCGGAGTGGGGCCCGAAGAAGGGTGAGGGGGCAGGGTCCCCCCGCTTCGACTTCTTCTTACTTCTTGTTCTGCTTCTCGTCCTTCTTGCCCTTGGCGGCCTTGCCCTTGGCATCGGCGATCACCGGCGCGGCGACGATCTCCTCTTCCTCGACCTTGGGCTCGACCACGCTGACCAGCGTGATGTCCTTGACGCCGTGGCGGACCAGCTTGATGCCGGCGTCGAGCTTGACGTCACGCGCGTGCACCGTGTCGCCCTTCTTCAGGTGCGACAGGTCGACGGTGATGAATTCCGGCAGCGCGTTGGCGAAGCACTCGATCTCGATCTCGCTGAGCACCTTGTTGACCAGGCACTTGTCGGTCTTCACCGCGTCGGACTGCTCCTCGTTGACGAAGTGCAGCGGCACGCGCTTGCGCAGCTTGGTCGTCTCGTCGACGCGCTGGAAGTCCACGTGCAGCACGAGCGGCTTGTACGCGTGCATCTGGTAGTCGCGCAGCAGCACCTTCTGGGTCTTGCCGGCGACGTCCATCTCGAGCAGCGACGAGTGGAAGGCTTCCTTCTTCAGCGCGAAGAACAGCGCGTTGTGGTCGAGTTCGATCATCGCCGGCTCGCCGGCGCCGTAGACGATGCCCGGCACCTTGCCGGCGGCGCGCAGGCGGCGGCTCGCTCCGGTCCCCTGCTGCGTGCGCTCGTAAGCGGTGAATT
>CAZQPN010000630.1:0-2037 GCA_964595215.1 uncultured Rubrivivax sp.
GCTCAACCCCGACACGCGCCGCCTGCTGCCCATCACCTGGGGCAGCGACGGCTTCGACGCCACGGTGCTGTCGCTGACCAAGCTGATGGGCAAGGGCGAGGCGGCGTCGCGGCGCGAGCTGATGGAGCTGCACGGGGACGCGGTGGAGGTCGACGTCTGACGAGTGGGCCGGCTTCGGCGCTGGCCGGCGCCGGTCCGGCCTGACGTCGCCGGTCGGCGGCCTACACGAGGTCGACCATGTCTCCGTAGGCGGCCAGGGCCGCGTCGGCCGTCAGCAACCGCAGCGGCTCGGTCAGCGCCTGGGCCACGAGCAGGCGGTCGAAGGGGTCGGCGTGGTGCAACGGCAGCCGCTGGACCGTGGCAGCGTGCGCGGCGCGCACCGGCAGCTCCTCGAAGCCGCTGGCTTCGATGGCCGCCGCCAGGGCATCGGCGTCCGCATCGATCTTGCCGAGCCGCGCCTTGATCGCCACCTCCCAGATCGACGCCGCGGACACGAAAGTCCGCTCCGCCGAGGCGATCCTGTGCCGGGCCGCGGAATCCAGGCGCGCGCTGTCGGTCACCACCCAGAGGAAGACATGCGTGTCCAGCAGGAGGCGCATCAGCGCCCCTCGAAGCCGGCCAGCACCTCGTCCGGAAGCGGCGCGTCGAAGTCGTCTGCGACCCGGACCCGGCCTTTGAGCAGGCCGAAACGCACCGGCGGCTGCGCCGGCTCCAGGCGCGTGATGCGCACCAGCGGCTTGCCGTGCCGGCTGACGATCACGTCCTCGCCCGCCGCGGCCCGGTCCACCAGCTGCGAGAAGCGTGTCTTCGCCTCGTAGATGTTGACGGTTTCCATGCGACGATTCTGCTTGGCGAGGGAAATCTGGTCAAGTCTGATCAGATCTGGCGAGTATCGACTCGCAGGCATCCAGGGCCCAGCGCGCTGCCGGTCGTGGGCGCGGCCAGCGTCGAGGCCGGTTCAGCGGCGCCGCAGGTTCAGCCACGCCGTCGCCGCCCCGCTGACGGCGATCAGCGCCATGCCGACCCAGGCCACCGCGTCCGGCAGCACGCCGAAGACCAGCCAGCCGGTCAGCGTGGCCGAGCCGATCTGGGTGTACAGGAAGGGCATCAGCGCCGACGCCGGCCCGAGCCGGAAGGCCAGGATCAGCAGCAGGTGGCCGCCGGTGCCGAACAGGCCGCAGGCCACCAGCACCGCGCGTTCGGTCCAGGAGGCGGCCGCGAGCGCGCCGACGACGTCGGTGCCGCTGGCCGCCAGCACCGGCAGCAGCACCGCGGTGCCGACGAGGCCGGTCCAGAAGTGCGTCGTCAGCGGGTCGTCCAGCCCCGACAGGCGGCGCGTCAGGACCTGGAACGACCCGTAGGTCAGCGTGCACGCCAGCGGGAAGGCCACCGCCCAGCCGAACAGGCCCGAGCCCGGCCGGATCACGACGAGCGCGCCGGCGAAGGCCAGCGCCACCAGCGCCCAGCGCGCCGGCCCGACCTGCTCGCGCAGCAGCCAGGCGGCCAGCAGCGTGACGACGACCGGGGTCAGCATGTTGATGGCGGTGAACTCCGCCACCGGCATGTGCTGCAGGCCGTAGAAGCTGAGCGCGCTGGTGGCCAGCAGCAGGGCGCCGCGCAGCGCCTGGAAGCGCGGATGGCCGGTAGCCAGCGCGCGCCAGCCCTGCCGCCGGCGCGCCACCCCGAGCCAGACCGCCATCAGCACGGCCTGCGTCGCGTAGCGCCAGCTCAGGATCAGCAGCACCGGCATCGTCGCGCCCAGCCACCGCACGCCAGTGTCCAGCGACGCGAAGGCCAGGCCCATCAGCACGATCAGGGCGACGCCGGCCAGCGGGTGGGCGGCCGTGGTGACGGGGCCGGCCGCGGCTGCCGGCCCGGGATGCGCGGCCGGCGGGGTCGGTGCCGCGGTGGGGCGGGCCTCCGCCTCAGGCACGGTGCACGCGGTCGGCCAGCGCCTCCCACACCGGCGTCAGCCGGCCCGGCAGGTCGGGCAGGGCGCCGAGCTCGGTGCGGCTCTCGCCGGGGGCGTGGAAGTCG
>CAZQPN010000631.1:0-2026 GCA_964595215.1 uncultured Rubrivivax sp.
CGGCGGTCAAGAAGACCGTCGCCAAGAAGGCCACGGCGGCCAAGAAGGCGGTCGCGAAGAAGGCGCCGGCGAAGAAGGCAGCGGCCAAGAAGGCCCCGGCGAAGAAGGCAGCGGCCAAGAAGGCGCCCGCCAAGCCTGCCCCTGCGGCACCGGCGGCTCCTGCGGCCAAGACCACGCTGAGCCCTGCGGCTGCGTGGCCCTTCCCGACCGGCAACAAGCCCTGACGTTCGTGTTCCCGGCGTGGCGCCACGCCGGGAATGACGGGATGTCCTCACGAAGCCCGGCCTCGGCCGGGCTTCTTTCCTTGTGACGCGGCCATGCCGCGACCTCGCGCGCAGGACATGCGGCCCGTGCCCCTGGCGGACCGCTCGGCGAGGGCGTGGCCGCTGGCGGGCCGGCGCCCGCGCGATGCTCAGCCGGCGCCGTCCAGCCCCAACGCGGACCGATCGATGACGTGGTTCTGGCCGCCACGGCTGGCGATCTTGATCGCACCCAGACGGTTGCCGAGCGCGGCGCAGCGCGCCAGCGTCCAGCCACGCTCCAGGCCGTAGAGCAGTGCGGCGCGGAAGGCATCGCCGCAGCCGGTCGGATCGAGCACCTCGGCCGCCTTCACGCCGGGCACGTGCTGGCGCTCGCCCTGCATCCAGACCTCGCAGCCATCGACGCCCAGTGTCACCACGACGCCGCGCAGGTGCGAGCGCGACAGCGTCGCGAGGTCGACACCGAGGCGGTCGCACAGCATGCGGCCCTCGTAGTCGTTGACCGCCAACCACGACGCCTGGGCGACGAAGCGCCTCAGGTCGTCGCCGTCGAACATCGGCAGGCCCTGCCCCGGGTCGAAGATGAAGGGCACACCGGCGTCGGCGAGCTGGGCAGCATGCTGCAGCATCGCGTCACGCCCGTCGGGCGCGACGATGCCGATCGCCAGATCGGCACGTGACACCGGCACCGGGGTGGCGTGTGCCTGCTGCATCGCCCCGGGGTGGAAGGCCGTGATCTGGTTGTTGTCGTTGTCGGTGATGATGATGGCCTGCGCGGTGTACTGGCCGTCGACCGTGCGCACCAGTGACGTGTCGGCACCCCAGCCATCGAGCCGCGCACGGTACTCGCCGCCATCCTCACCAAGCGAGGCCAGCACCACCGCGTCACCGCCGAGCGCACACAGGTTGTAGGCGATGTTGCCCGCGCAGCCGCCGAACTCGCGCCGCAGCGTCGGCACGAGGAAGGACACGTTCAGGATGTGCACCTGCTCCGGCAGGATCTGCTGCGCGAAGCGTCCGGGAAAGGTCGTGATGGTGTCGAACGCAAGGGATCCGCAGATCAGGGCGGGCATCGGGGAGTCTCCGGGGAAGGCGGTGTGGCGCGCCGGGCGCGCGCCGCTCAGGGATAGAAGATCTCGATCGTATAGCCCACGACGGGCTCGGCCCCGGCGAGCAGGGCCGCTTCGAGGATCAGTTCCGAGCCGGCGTCCAGGCGGTCCCGCTCGGCGCCGAAATCGCCGGCCTGCAGCACGCGGCGCACGAGCAGCCGGCCGCGCGCGTCGCTGAGCGTGAGCTCGAAGGCCGGCAGGCGCACGACGGTGTCCGCGCGGTTGCGCAGCGTCACCCCCAGCCGGTAGCGCCCCGGTGCGCCGTCGCGGACCAGCGTGCTGCTCAGCACCGCCAGGCCGTCGATCCGGCGCGGGGGCTCGATCGTGCATCCGGCCCATGCACACAGGCGCGTCAAGGCTGGCACCGACGCAGGCCATCGCGCGGCAAGGTCGTCGTGCTGCAGCAGCGCCGCCTGCAGCGCCAGCCCGCCAGCGCCCGCGACCGCCGCCAGCGACAGCAGCGCCCGCACCCAGGGGCGCTGCCAGCGGGCGGCCCGCTCGGCACGGCGCAGGAAAGCCGGCATCGGGGTCGGCGGCTCGGCAGGTTGCGGTCCGGCGCTTGTCACCGGCTGCGGGTCGGTGCGGGCGGCATCGAGGCGATCGTCGATGATCGAGGCGGTGGTGCGATCGGTCTCGGTCTCGGTCTCGGTCTCGGTC
>CAZQPN010000632.1:0-2026 GCA_964595215.1 uncultured Rubrivivax sp.
CGAGCAGCTCGACCTCGAAATGCAGTGTCGCGTCCGGCGGGATGACATTGCCGGCGCCACGCGACCCGTAGGCGATCGCCGGCGGGCACACCAGGCGCGCCTTGCCGCCCACCTTCATGCGCTGCACGCCCTCGGTCCAGCAGGGAATGACGCGGTTGAGCGGGAAGGTCGCCGGCTGGCCGCGCGCGTGCGAGCTGTCGAACTCCCGGCCGTCGGGAAAGGTGCCGCGGTAATGCACCTGCACCGTGTCGGTGGCCTGCGGCTGCGCGCCGCTGCCCTCGACGAGCGAGCGGTAGACGAGGCCGGACGCGGTGGTGACCTCGGCCGCCGCGGCGGTCGGCGCGACGCTCGTCTGCGCGCCCGCGCCGGCCGTCAGCACCGCGCTGCCGAGCACCAGCGCCACCTGCGCCAGGCGGGTCACCCCGGCCCACGCACCAACGGTCGGACGCGGCATCGGGCGGTTCATCGCGCGCCGGCCGGCGCGATGCGCTCGGCGAACCACTGGTCGAGAAGGCGCCGTTCGTGCGACAGCGGCCCGCCCTGGCGACGGCCGACCCCACGGTCGAGGTAGGCCAGGTCGGTCAGCACCGCCTCGCCCTGCTCGAGCACCTCGCCGTCGGCGCGCAGTTCGAAGCGCAACGCCAGGCGCGGCCGGTCGGGCGCCAGGCCGAGCACGCGCAGGCGGTCGTAGCCGACGGATTCCAGCTCGCCCGCGAGGTCGATGTCGCGCACCTCGACCGCGAGCACCTGGCCATCGGGCAGGCGCTCGGCCAGCTTCGCGAGGTGCGCCGACAGCACGCGCTGCGTGCGCGCCAGCTCCGCCGGGCCGAAGCCGGCGTCGGTGAACTGCTCGGGCGCCGCATAGCGCACCTCGGCGCGGCCGGTGGCGGCGGCGCCGCCCACCAGGCACAGGCCGCACAGCGCGGCCAAGGCTTGTCGTGCAACTCGGTTCATCGGATCTCCTGGCATCTTCGACACGGACAGACTGTGGCCGATCGGCCGCCGCAAGGCCAGCGGCTTTGCAGAAGTTTGCACTCGTTCGGCGCCGCCTGCAGGCGCCACGCCGAACGCCCGCGGCCGGCACGCCCGACCCGGCCCCACGCCACTAACGGCCACGGCCATCCTTCAGCGTGGTCACGCGGTTGAACACCGCTGCGCCGGGCGCATGCGCGTGGCGGTCGGTGACGAAGTAGCCATGGCGCTCGAACTGCACGTGCTGCTCGGACGCCAGGCCGGCCAGCGACGGCTCGACCCAGGCGGTGACGGTGTGCAGGCTGTCCGGGTTCAGCACCTCGCGCACGTCGCGCCCGCCGGCGTCGGGCTGCGGCTCGGTAAAGAGGTGCTCGTACAGGTGCACGGTGGCGGGCATCGCGTCGTGCGCGCCGACCCAGGTGATCGTGCCCTTGACCTTCACCGCGTCGGCGCCCGGCGTGCCGCTCCGGGTGTCGGGCACGACGTTGGCGAGCACGCGCACGACGCGACCGTCGGCGTCCTTCTCGCAGCCGGTGCACTCGACGACCATGCCGTACTTCAGCCGCACGCGGTTGCCGGGTTGGGTGCTGCCGTCCGGCAGCACCTTCGGTGGGAACAGCCGGTGGTAGCCCTTGGGCGGGTCTTCGGCGAAGTCCTCGCGCTCGATCCAGACCTCGCGCCCGAGCTTGAAGCTGCGCGCGCCGAGCTCGGGTCGCTGCGGGTGCGCGGGCGCGCCGCAGGGCTCCTGGTGGGCGGCGTCGCCGAAGACCTCGGCCCAGTTCGTCAGCACCAGCGGCAGCGGGTCGAGCACCGCCATCGCGCGCCGCGCCTGGCCCTCCAGGTCGGCGCGCAGCGCGATGTCCAGCACGCCGTGGTCGACCCAGATGTTGGTCTTGCTGGCGCCGGTGTCGTCGGCCATCTTGCGGATCGCCGCCGGCGTGTAGCCGCGCCGGCGCAGGCCGGCGAGCGTCGGCATGCGCGGGTCGTCCCAGCCGCTGACATGACCCTCCTCGACCAGCATCTTGAGCTTGCGCTTGCTGGTGACGACGTAGGT
>CAZQPN010000633.1:0-2021 GCA_964595215.1 uncultured Rubrivivax sp.
CGGGCTGGTGTAGTTCTCGCTCGCGATGAGCTCGATGTGCGCTTCCTGGCGCTCGTTCTCGGCCTGCACGGCGGCCCAGATCTCGGGGTCGACGCGGGCGAGGGTGGATTGGGAACGGTCGAACATGGCAGTCCTCTGGAGGGATCCCGGATGGATCGGTAGCGCCGTCGGGCACCGGCCTGCATGCGCGGGGCGCGTGCGGTGCGCGGGTCGAGGGCTGCCCAGGCGAACGGCGGGCGGCACGGGCGGCGGTGGGGTCCGGCGCGCCGTGCCCCGCGCTCCCTGGTGGTCGTCCACCTCGGGCAGCCATCCGCTCGCGGAGCGGCCACCCTCATCGCCAGTTGCGCGGACCGCCAGTGTAGCGCCGGCGGACACGGCCGCACCGCGCGGCCCTGAGCGGGCTCAGCGCCCGCTGCGCCGGATCACTCGGCCATCGCGACGGTCTCGCCGTCGGCGGCGCCCGCGTCGCTGCTCTGGGTGGCGGCGGTGTCCGGCGCGGCGGTGTCGCTGTGCACCGTCTCGGTCGGCATCGCGGGTGCCGCGGGCGCCGGGGGCGGTGTGCGGCGCACCGTGGTGGCCACGCGCTCGCCGCGCGCCACGCGCGCCAGATGGTGCTGCTCGAACATCACCTTGGCGGCGTAGCCGCCGTCGCTGTCGAGCAGCGCGGCACCGACGTAGCAGCGCAGGCCGGGCTCGACGCCGCCGAAGCGGCGGATGCAGTCCTTCAGGACCTGCACGCCGACGCGCAGGTTCGTCACCGGATCGAAGGCGGCATGGTTGCCGCCGAAGGCCTCGTACTTCTCGTCGTGCACGCGCGTCATCACCTGCATCAGGCCCTGGGCGCCGACCGAGCTCTGCGCGAAGGGGTTGAAGCTGGACTCGACGGCCATGATGGCCAGGATCAGCGTCGGGTCCATGCGCGCGTGCTCGCCGACGGTCCACGCCTCCTGCACCAGGCGGCTGATCGGCTCGGGGGCGACACGATAGCGGCGCGAGATCCAGTGCGCGACGGCGGCCTGCTCCTTGCTCAGGTCCGCCGGGTCGGAGGCGGTGGCGCGGGTGACGGCCTCGGGCTCGCCCAGCAACGCGGTCAGGTCGCCGGTGGCCTCGACGCGCGCCAGCTCGCGCGACTGCAGCCACTGCAGCGCCGTGGTTTCGGCCTGTTCGCGCAGATCGGCACGACCGACGACGAACAGCGCCGCGGCCACCACCGCCAGGCCCACGAGCGCCAGCGTGTTGTGCCCGAGCGCCAGCGCTCCATGCCCGACATCGCTCACGAACACGCGCAGCGAGCGTGCCATGTCGCGGCGCGCGGCATTCATCGCGTCGACGGTTTTCATGCTTCTCCTTCCGTGCGGGCGACCTGCCCACGCGCCATGGCGGGGCAGAGGCCCAAAACGATAATGACCCGGATCGGTTCGCGGCGCATCCCTCGGCTGGGGAGGTCGCCGACCCTTGGACTCGGGTTAACCCCAGGGTCACTCAGCGCAGCGGATTCTAGGAACCGGGGTATACCGGGTCAAGAATATCAAATTGCTCTCTAATAACTTATAGATATGAAATACCGCGACCTGCGTGACTTCGTCCGGCAGCTGGAGGCGCGCGATGCGCTCCGTTCGGTGCACGAACCCGTCTCGCCGCGGCTGGAGATGACGGCCATCGGCGACGCCGTGCTGCGCGCCGGCGGCCCGGCGCTGCTGTTCACCCGCCCCACCGGTTACACAATTCCCTGCCTGACGAACCTGTTCGGCACCCCGGACCGTGTCGCGCTGGGCATGGGCGCCGAGTCGCTGTCGGACCTGCGCGACGTCGGCCGGCTGCTGGCGGCGCTGAAGGAGCCGGAGCCGCCCAAGGGGCTGAAGGAGGTCGGCAAGCTCTGGGACATGGCCAAGGCGGTGTGGGACATGAAGCCGGCCGTGCAGCGCCGCGCGCCCTGCCAGGAGGAGGTGTTCGACGGCGACGACGTCGACCTCGGCCGCCTGCCGGTGCAGACCTGCTGGCCGGGCGACGCCGGGCCGCTG
>CAZQPN010000634.1:0-2012 GCA_964595215.1 uncultured Rubrivivax sp.
CCGGCGTGCCGGTGATCCTGGACGCCAAGCGCGGCGACATCGGCGCCACCGCCGAGCAGTACGCCCGCGAGGCCTTCGAGCGCTACCAGGCCGATGCGGTGACGCTGTCGCCCTTCATGGGCTTCGACTCGATCGAGCCCTACCTGCGCTGGGACGGCAAGGGTGCGATCCTGCTGTGCCGCACCTCCAACCCGGGCGGTGACGACCTGCAGGCGCAGCGGCTCGAGGGCGGCGAGAGGCTGTTCGAGCGCATCGCGCGCCTGGCCGCCGGCCCGTGGAACCGGCACGGCCAGCTCGGCCTCGTCGTCGGCGCCACCTACCCGGCCGAGATCGCCCGCGTGCGCGAGCTGGCGCCGACGCTGCCGCTGCTGATCCCGGGCGTCGGCGCCCAGGGTGGAGACGCCGAGGCCACGGTGCGCGCCGGCTGGCGCGAAGGCGGTCCGATCGTCGTCAATGCGTCGCGCTCGGTGCTCTATGCCTCGGCTGGCGACGACTGGACCGGCGCGGCGCGGCGGGCCGCGGACGCCACCCGCAGGGCGCTGAACGCCGCACGCTGAACGCTGAACGCCCGTGATCGACGACCCCGACCTGCCGTCGATGCTGGCGCCGCCTCCGGCGGCGGCCCGGCGCAGCGTGGTGGGCCACCAGCTGCGGACGCTCAACCACAGCCTGGCGCGCGACTACCTGTGGGTCACCGCCGGCTCGTTCGCCCTCTTCGCCCTCCTGCTCGGCTGGCTGCCGCCGATCGACCCCCGGCTCGCGCAGCATGTCGTGGCCGCCAGCTGCGGCGTTGTCGCCGTGCTCGCGGCGCTCGCCAACGTCGTCCTGCAGCGCTGGGACGCCGCGCGCGTGACCGCCGGCGGGCTGCTCGGGCTGGCCGGTCTCGGCGTGGCGGCGGCTGGCCTCGGCTGGGGCGCCGCGGCGCCGGCGGTCGGCTTCGCCGCCCTGCACGCGGCCTTGTCGATGGCGCTCGGCGGCCGGCGTCCGGGCCTCGTCGTCACCGGCGGGGCGCTGCTGCTGGTCTGGGGTCTGACGCTGGCGCAGCAACGCGGCTGGCTGGTCGCCGGCGGCGTCACCGCCATGCTGCCGCTGGTCGCGCTGCTGCAGACGCTGCTGGTGCTGATGGCCGCGCTCGGCGGCTGGCTGGCGGCGCGCTACGTGACACGTTTCATGCACGCCGCCGACGAGCGCGAGCAGCGCTTTCGCAGCCTGCTGGCGGTGTCGGTCGACGCCTACTGGGAGCTCGACCCCGCGTTCCGCCTGCAGGCGCTCACGGTCGAGCAGGGCGAGGACGGTCGGCTGGCGACCGACGACACCGCGATCGGCAGCGTGCCCTGGGAGCACCCGGACTTCGTCTGCGACCCCGAGGTGCTCGACCGCCTGGTGGCCGACCTCGGCGCGCGCCAGCGCGTGCGCGACGTGCCGGTGGCGTGGCGCTTCCCGTCCGGCACGCGCCACTTCCTGGTCAGCGGCGAGCCGCGGCTCGACTATCGCGGCGTCTTCCTCGGCTTCTGGGGCGTGGTGCGTGACGTCACCGACGCGCTGCGCGCGCAGCAGACGCTGGCCCAGACCGAGTCGCGCTTCCACGACCTGTTCACCTGCCTGCCGACGCCGCTGGTGCTGCACCGTGGTGGCCGCGTGCTCGACGCCAACCCCGCCGCAGCGGCGCTGTTCGGCTTCCGCGACCCGGACGCGATGCTCGGCACCGACCTGCTCGTGCTGTACCAAGGCGGCGACTCGCGCGAGCGCGCTCGCCGGCGGCTGGAGGCGCTGCAGGCGAAGGCACCGGGCGAGACGCTGGAGGTCGCCGAGTTCGCGCTCGTCGCGCACGACGGCCGGTCGCTGACGGTGCGCGCCACCGGCGTCGCGGTGGCGCACGCGCCGGGCACGGCGGTGCTGTCGATCTACGTCGACGACACCGAGCGGCAGCAGACCGAGCAGGCGGTGCGCTCGTCGGAGGCGCTGCTGTCGCACCTGGTGGCCAGCAGCCCCGACGTCATCACGCTGACCGA
>CAZQPN010000635.1:0-2010 GCA_964595215.1 uncultured Rubrivivax sp.
GTTGTGGTTGCCGCCGAAGGTGTGGTTCCAGGGCAGCCAGTCGACCAGCACCGGCTTCTCATGCTCGAGGAATCGCCACGCCTGGGCGATCATCTGCTGATTGGCGCACAGCATGCGGTGGGTGTTGATCACCACCTTCGGGTGGCCGGTCGATCCCGAGGTCAGCAGGTACTTGGCGTGCGTGTCGGGCGTGATGGCCTCGAAGGCCTCCCGCACCGCCGGGCCCTCGGCGGTGCGCAGCAGGCTGTCGAAGGCCAGCGCGCCCGGGAAGGTCTCGGCACCCTGGCTGAATACCGTCACCGCGCGCAGCCCGGCGCTGGCGATCGCCGGGCCGTAGACGGCGGCGTCCGACGCGTAGACCAGCGCCGGGCCGAGCGCATTCAGGATGCCCTGTATCTTGCTGTGGTCCTTGGTCAGCCTGCAGTAGGCGCTGGACACGGTGCACACCGCGCGCCCGACGTGCATCGCCGCCAGCATCAGCAGCAGGTGATCCAGCGCGTTGTCCGACAGCACGACCACCGGCGCCTGCGGCTGCAGCTTGAGCCCGAGCAGGCCCTGCGCGATGCGGCCGACCTGCTCGCGCGTCTGGGCCCAGGTCAGGCGCCGCCAGCCGCCGTCGGCGCTGCGCTCGGCGAAGGCCGGGGCGTCGGGCGTGTCCAGCGCCCACTGGTCCAGCCACTCGCCGACGCAGCGCGCATAGGGTTTCAGCGGCTCGGGCGAGCGCAGCACGAAACTGCCGTCGTCGAAGGCCACGCGCACCGCGCGCGGCGGTGCCAGCTGCTGCGGATCGCTGAGGAGGTCGGCCGTCATCGGGGCTTCCATACAGTTGTGTATGTCAGAGGCCGCGAATGTTATTCCTCGGAATCCTCTTTAACGTCAGGGTTTGCCCGATATACCGTACATCACTGCATGGTGCCATTCTGCGCCCCCATGAATGCCGCCACCGAACCGCCCCGCACCGCGCTGACGCCCGAGCGATGGATCGAGGCCGCCACCAACGTGCTCGTCGACCATGGCATCGACAGCGTGCGCGTCGACGTGCTGGCGCGCGAACTCAAGGTCACGCGCGGCAGCTTCTACTGGCACTTCAAGGGACGCGAGGACCTGCTGCGCGCCGTCCTGCAGGCCTGGCGCGCGCGCGCCACCGAGCAGCTGACGAAGCGGCTGGAGGGCGCGCACGACGACCCGCGCGCGCAGGTGCGCGACCTGATCTCGCTGCCCTTCCGCGGCCGCGCCGCGGTGCGCGCGGCCCGCATCGAGCTGGCGATCCGCGCCTGGGCGCGACGCGACGCGATGGCGCGCGCCTTCGTCGACGAGGCCGACGCGGCGCGCATCGGCTACATCGCACAGGTGTTCTCGTCGCTCGGCTTCGGCATCGCGGAGGCCCGGGCCCGGGCCTTCCTGCTGTACAGCTACGAGGTCGCCGAATCGTTGCTGTCGGCACAGGGCAGCGACTCGCAGCGGCAGGATCGCGCACGACTCGTCGAGCGCTTGCTGCAGCAGCCGCTGGGCTGACGCGGTCCTGCAGTCGATCGAACGGAAGGGATTGCCGCGCCTGCGGCTGCCTTGGGCCCGTCGCGGTCAACCGCCGTCGTGGATGTCGCCTTCCAGCACCGCTGCGGCAGGGCGGCGCCCGCGGTTCGCGTCACCGCATCCCGCGGCATGGGCAGGGCCGGGGGGCCGGTCGTCAGGTCAACGGAGGCGCGTTCTCGGACATGCGGGCGCAGCGGGCCGCACAACGCAGCGCCGCAGGGTCACCACGCGCAACCCCCGGCGCACGCTATTCGCCCAGGTAGGCCGCGCGCACCTTCGGGTCGTTCAGCAGCGCCTTGGCGTCGCCGCCCATCGTGATCTCGCCCGAGTCCATCACGTAGCCGCGGTTGGCCAGGCTGAGCGCGCGGCTGGCGTTCTGCTCGACCAGAAGCACCGTCGTGCCGCGCTGGTGGATGTCGTTGACGACCTCGAAGATCTTGTCGACCATGATCGGCGACAAGCCCATCGACGGCTCGT
>CAZQPN010000636.1:0-2010 GCA_964595215.1 uncultured Rubrivivax sp.
GGTTGGCGCCGTGGTGGCCGAACTTCATCTTGAAGGTCTTCGCGCCCGAGGCCAGCGCCATGATCTGGTGGCCCAGGCAGATGCCGAAGGTCGGGATGCCGGCGTCGATCAGCTCGCGTGCGGTGGCGATCGCGTAGTCGCAAGGCTCGGGATCGCCGGGGCCGTTCGACAGGAAGACGCCGTGCGGCCGCAGCGCGCGCACCTTGTCGGCCGTGATGGTGGCCGGCACCACCGTGACACGGCAGCCGCGGCTGGCCAGCATGCGCAGGATGTTGTGCTTGACGCCGAAGTCCAGCGCCACGACGTGGAAGCGCGGCGCCGTCTGGCGGCCGTAGCCGGCGCCGAGCACCCATTCGGTGTCGGTCCATTCGTAGGCTTGCGCCGTCGTGACCTCGCGCGCCAGGTCCTGTCCGACCATCGACGGCGCCGCGCGTGCGGCCGCGACGGCAGCGGCCAGCGCGTCGGGCCCCACCGACGCGCCCGGCTCGAAGGCCTGGATGCAGCCGTTCTGCGCCCCGCTGGTGCGCAGCAGGCGCGTCAGGCGGCGGGTATCGATGCCGGCGATCGCCACCGTGCCCTCGCGCGCCAGATAGGCCGGCAACGTGGCGGTGGCCCTGAAGTTGGAGTGGAGCAGAGGCAGGTCTCGGATGACCAGGCCGGCGGCGTGCACGCGCGTGGCCTCGACGTCCTCCTCGTTGACCCCCGTGTTGCCGATGTGCGGATACGTCAGCGTGACGATCTGTCGGCAGTAGCTGGGATCCGTGAGGATCTCCTGGTATCCGGTCAGTGCGGTGTTGAACACCACCTCGCCGGTGGTACGGCCCGCGGCGCCGATCGATTGGCCCAGGAAGGTCGAGCCGTCAGCGAGCGCCAGGACAGCGGGGGGCAGGACAGGCAGCAAGAATTGGCTCCGGATGTCCGCGCGCCCAGCACGGCTGACGGCCCACGCGCCGCACCCTGTTCGGAGGTGAGGCCCGGGGCTGCCGTTCGCCGTCCAGGGGGAAACCGGGGCTGAGTTTCGCTAGGCTGCGGTGTTGGCAGGTAAACCTCGGAAGTATACCCGCACCGAGGGTCAACCCTGGGTCAGCGCGGCGATGCCGGCACGCGCGATCTGCGCGTCCTCGTTCGACTTCACCCCGCTGACGCCGACCGCGCCGACGCAATGCCCGTCGACGACGACGGGCACGCCGCCCTCGAGCAGCCCTTCCAGGCCGGGCGCGCTGAGGAAGGACACGCGCCCCTGGTTGATCATCTCCTCGTACAGGCGGCTCTCGCGCCGGCCGAGCGCGGCGGTGCGGGCCTTGCCCGGAGCGATCTGCGACGAGATCGGTGCGACACCGTCCAGGCGCTGCAGCCACAGCAGGTGGCCGCCGTCGTCGACGATGGCGATGGCGACGGCCCAGCCGTGCTTGACCGCCTCGGCTTCGGCGGCGGCGGCCATGCGGCGGGCATCTTCGAGGGTGAGCGCGGGTTTCTGGATCATGGATGAGACCGGACGGTTGCGTTGAAGAAGGGAGAAAGGGACAGCCGACGATACTTCACCGCCGCCTCGGGATCCCCGGCGACGAGGGCGCGTACGGTACGATACAAATCCATGGCCCGTGGGTGCCCATCGCGCCAGCGGTGGCCTACGGAACTAAACTCGGGATGTCCGATCCACTGGGTTGGTCTCATTCACCTTATTGGAGGTCCGTCCATGTCCGACAACGTGCAAACCTACCCGGGCTACGCCGGCGCAGGGGCACTTTCTGCGCAGAGCAACCGCGTTCTGCGCAACACCTACTGGCTGCTGGCCCTGTCGATGGTGCCCACCGTGCTGGGGGCGTGGATCGGCGTGAGTACGGGCATCGCCAGCATGATGAGCCCCGGCATCGGCCTGGTGGTCTTCCTGGTCGGCGCATTCGGGTTCATGTTCGCGATCGAGAAGACCAAGAACTCGGCCGCCGGCGTGCCGATGCTGCTGGCGTTCACGTTCTTCATGGGCCTGATGCTGTCGCGCATGATCGGCGT
>CAZQPN010000637.1:0-2007 GCA_964595215.1 uncultured Rubrivivax sp.
CAGGAGCTGCGCAGCTACTAGCAGCTGCCGATCAACTTCTACCAGATCCAGACCAAGTTCCGCGACGAGCGCCGACCGCGCTTCGGCATCATGCGCGGGCGCGAGTTCACGATGAAGGACGCCTACTCGTTCGACCGCGACAAGGACGGTGCGGCGAAGAGCTACGACGCGATGTTCCAGGCCTACTGCCGCATCTTCGACCGCTTCGGACTGCAGTACCGCGCGGTGGCGGCCGACACCGGCGCCATCGGCGGCGACCTGTCGCACGAGTTCCAGGTCATCGCCGACACGGGCGAGGACGCGATCGTCTACTGCCCGGACAGCGACTACGCGGCCAACATCGAGCTTGCCGAGGCGGTGGCGCCGGCGCACCCGCGCGCCGCGCCCAGGCACGCGATGGCGAAGACGCCGACGCCCGACCGCGCCACCTGCGAGGAGGTCGCCGCGCTGCTGGGCGTGCCGCTGCAGACCACCGTCAAGTCGCTCGTGCTGGCGACCGACGAGACGAACGCCGCCGGCGACGTCACCGGCCGGCGCATCTGGCTGCTGCTGGTGCGCGGCGACCACAGCCTCAACGAGGTCAAGGCCGGCAAGCTGCCGGGCCTGAAGGACGGCTGGCGCTTCGCGTCGCGCGTCGAGATCGAGGGCGCCTTCGGCTGCGAGCCGGGCTACCTGGGCCCGGTGTTTGCCGGCACCGGCCACGGCAAGGACGTGACCGTCGTCGCCGACCGCACGGTGGCGGCCATGAGCGACTTCATCTGCGGCGCCAACGACGCCGACTTCCACTACACCGGCGTCAACTGGGGGCGCGACCTGCCCGAGCCCGATCTGGTGGCCGACATCCGCAACGTGCTGGCCGGCGAGCCGTCGCCCGACGGCAAGGGCGTGCTCGCGATCCAGCGCGGCATCGAGGTCGGGCACGTCTTCTACCTCGGCACCAAGTACAGCGCGGCGATGAACGCGCTCTACCTCGACGAGACCGGCAAGCCGCAGCCGATGGAGATGGGCTGCTACGGCATCGGCGTCACGCGCATCCTCGGCGCCGCCATCGAGCAGGGTCACGACGAGCGCGGCATCGTCTGGCCGGCGGCGATCGCGCCCTTCCAGGCGGTGATCTGCCCGATCGGCATGGACCGCAACGACGACGTGCGCGCGGCCGCCGAATCGCTGCACGATGCGCTGGAAACGGCCGGTGTCGACGTCCTGCTGGACGACCGCGGGGAGCGCCCCGGCGCGATGTTCGCCGACTGGGAGCTGATCGGCGTGCCCTGGCGCATCGTCGTTTCGGATCGCGCGCTCAAGGCCGGTGCGCTGGAAGTCCAGGGGCGGCGCGAGAGCGCGGCCACGGCGGTGCCGTTGGCCGAGGTGTCGGCCTACGTGAAGGGCCGGCTCGCGCAGTGAGGCCGGACCGGCTGCGGCCCGGGCACGGGTGCGTCGAGGGCCCGGCGGCGCGACCGGCGGAGCCCGGCCGATGAGGCGACGCGCGCTGGCGGCGCTGCCCTGGCTGGCCTGCGTGCCTGCCGTGCAGGCCGGGCGACAACTCGAGGAGCCGCTCGCCGACTCTGTGCGCGGCGCGCTGGCCGCCGCGATCGCGCAGTCGGCGCCGCCGAAGCCGGTCTTCGACCGCGTCGACGACCGGCTGGCCTATCTGCGCTGGCTGGGCGCGATGAGCGAACGCCTGCGGCGCCGCATGGCCGAGCACCACACACGCGTCGAGTTCCTGCAGACGCTGTGGTACGAGAGCCGCCGGGCCGGGCTGGAGGCCTCGCTCGTGCTCGGGCTGGTGCAGGTCGAGAGCGGGTTCCGCAAGTACGCGATCAGCCGCGCCGGCGCGCGCGGCTACATGCAGGTGATGCCGTTCTGGGCGCGCCTGATCGGCGACGGCGACGCCAGCCGCCTGTTCCACCTGCAGACCAACCTGCGCTTCGGCTGCGTGATCCTGCGCCACTACCTCGACCGCGAGCGCGGCGACCTGTTCATGGCGCTGGGCCGCTACAACGGCAGCCG
>CAZQPN010000638.1:0-2007 GCA_964595215.1 uncultured Rubrivivax sp.
GGCAGCAGTGGCGGCGTCGAGCTCGCCGCCCAGGGGCATGAAGCCGCCGCGCCGCGCCGCGGCGGTGCCGTGGCACACCACGAACGAGACCGGGTTGCACACGAAGGTGCCGGCGCTGTAGGACACCGCGGCCTCGAAGCCGGCGCGCTGCAGCGCCGCCGTCATCGCCGTGACCGGCAGCGACGTGAACACCGCAGCCGGCGCGCCGTCGACCACCGGCGCGTCGATCGGCTGCGCGCCGTCGTTGTCGGCGATGCGCGCGTCGATCAGGTTGATCGCGACCCGCTCGGGCGTGAAACCGCGGCGCGACGCCGCCAGCCCCAGGCACAGCACCAGCGCCGGCTGCACGTCGGCGATGGCGGCCTGCAGCGCGCCGGGCGCGGCGGCGAAGGCGCAGGGCAGCACGCGGCCGTGCACCGCGTGGCCGGCAACCTCGGCGCCGTCCAGCGCCATCGCGGCCTCGCCCGAGACGTTGCGGGCGTCGCCGCCGAAGGGCTCGAAGCCGGTCAGCAGCACCGTCGGTGTCGGCGGCGAGAGCGGCCGCGCAGGCTGAGACGGCGTCATGCCGGCGTCCCGCAGCCGCCGCCGCCCGGGGTCTCGACGACGAACACATCGCCCGGCGCCATCTCGACCGAGCCGATGTGGGTCAGCGTCTCGACGCGGCCGTCAGCGCGCTCGACGCGGTTGATGCCCAGCGCGCCGGGCTCGCCGCCGGCCAGCCCGAACGCCGGCACGCGGCGGCCGTTGCTGAGGATGGAGGCCGTCATCGGCGCCAGGAAGCGCAGCCGGCGCACGCCGCCGTCGCCGCCGCGCCAGCGCCCGGCGCCGCCGCTGCCGTCGCGGATGGCGTAGCTCTCCAGCCGCACCGGGAAGCGGAACTCCAGCACCTCGGGGTCGGTCAGGCGCGAGTTGGTCATGTGGGTCTGCACCACCGACGTGCCGTCGAATCCGCCCACGAGCCGGCCCTGTGCGTCGAATTCGCCGCCCGCGCCGCTGCCGCCCGAGATGGTTTCGTAGTACTGGTGGCGCGCGTTGCCAAAGGTGAAGTTGTTCATGGTCGGCTGGGCGCCGGCCATGACGCCCAGCGCGCCGAACAGCGCGTTGGTGATGCAGCTCGACGTCTCCACGTTGCCCGCCACCACCGAGGCCGGTGGGTTGGGGTTGAGCATGCAGCCTTCGGGAATGACGACCTGCAGCGGCTTGAGGCAGCCCGCATTGAGCGGGATGTCGTCATCAACCAGGGTGCGGAACACGTACAGCACCGCGGCCATGCACACCGCCTTGGGCGCATTGAAGTTGTTGCTCTGCTGCTCGCTGGTGCCGGTGAAGTCGACCACGGCGCTGCGGCTGGCCGCGTCGATGCGCACCGCCACGCGGATCTGTGCGCCGTTGTCCAGCGGCAGCGTGAAGCTGCCGTCCTTGAGGCGCTTGGCCAGCCGGTCGATGGCGCGGCGCACCGCTTCCTCGGCGTTGTCCTGCACGTGGCGCATGTAGGCCTGCACCACGTCCAGGCCGAACTGCTCCACCATGCGGCCCAGTTCCTGCACGCCCTTTTCGTTGGCAGCGATCTGGGCCTTCAGGTCGGCCAGGTTCTGCTGAGGGTTGCGGCTGGGGTACTCGCCACTGCCCAGCAAGTCCAGCAGTTCGGCCTCGCGCAGCGTGCCGCCGCCCTGCCCGTCGCCCTGCACGAGCAGGAAGTTGTCGATCTGCACGCCCTCTTCCTCGATGCGGGTGGAAAACGGCGGCATGGAGCCGGGCGTGGTGCCGCCGATGTCGGCGTGGTGGCCGCGCGATCCGACGTAGAAGGTGGGCTCGGCCGCGTCGCCCACGTACACGGGCGTGATGACGGTGACGTCGGGCAGGTGGGTGCCGCCGTGGTAGGGGTCGTTAAGCACGTAGACATCGCCGCGCTGCATGCGGCCGCAGTTTTCGCGGATCACGGTGCGGATGCTCTCGCCCATGCTGCCCAGGTGCACCGGCATGTGCGGCGCGTTGGCAATCAGGTGG
>CAZQPN010000639.1:0-2006 GCA_964595215.1 uncultured Rubrivivax sp.
ACCTACCACCCGGAGCGCGTGCTGACGCCGCTGCGGCGCGTCGGGCCGAAGGGCGCCGGCCGCTTCGAACCCGTCTCGTGGGACGAGGCCCTGGCGACGGTCGCCGATCGGCTGCGCGCGATCGCCGCGCGCGACCCCGAGGCCATCCTGCCCTACAGCTACGCCGGCACGATGGGGCTGGTCCAGGGCGAGGGCATGGCGGCGCGCTTCTGGCACAAGCTCGGCGCCTCGCGGCTGGACCGCACGATCTGCGCCAGCGCCGGCGCCGAGGCGCTGACGGCGACCTACGGCGGCAAGGTCGGCATGCACGTCGAGCACTTCGCCGAGAGCCGGCTGATCGTCGTCTGGGGCAGCCACTCGATCGCCTCCAACCTGCACTTCTGGACCTTCGCGCAGCAGGCCAAGCGCGCCGGTGCCCGGCTGTGGTGCATCGACCCGCGCCGCACCGAGACCGCCGACAAGTGCCACCACCACCTGCCGCTGCGCCCGGGCACGGACGGCGCGCTGGCGCTGGCGCTGATGCACGAGCTGGTCGTGCACGGCTGGGTCGACGACGACTACGTGGCGCGTCACGTGCAGGCGGGCGACGGCGGCTGGCCGGCGCTGCGCGAGCGTGCGCTGGCGTGGCCGGCCGAGCGCGCCGCCGCGGTCTGCAGCGTGCCGGCAGACGACATCCGCGCGCTGGCACGCGACCTGGGCACGGTCGAGCCGGCAGCGATCCGCCTGAACTACGGCATGCAGCGCGCGCACGGCGGCGGCAGCGCGGTGCGGCTGGTGGCGCTGCTGCCCTGCCTGACCGGCGCCTGGCGGCACCGCGCCGGCGGGCTGCTGCTGTCGAGCTCGGGCTGGTTCGCAGGTGCCGTCGACACCGCTGCGCTGCAGCGGCCGGACCTGCTGGCCGGGCGCCACCCGCGCACGATCAACATGACGACGATCGGCGACGACCTGAACCGCGAGGCCTCGCCCGCCTTCGGTCCCAAGGTCGAGGCGCTGGTCGTCTACAACAGCAACCCGGTGGCGGTGGCGCCGGACAGCCGCAAGGTCGTGGCGGGCTTCGCGCGCGAGGACCTGTTCACCGTCGTGCTCGAGCACTTCCTGACCGACACCGCCGACCACGCCGACATCGTGCTGCCGGCCACCACCCAGCTCGAGCACTGGGACACCCAGGGCGCCTACGGCCACACCTACGCGATGCTGAACCGGCCGGCGGTCCAGCCGCTCGGCCAGGCGCGCTCGAACGCCCGGATCTTCCGCGACCTCGCGGCACGCATGGGCTTCACCGAGACGTGCTTCTCGGACACCGACGAGCAGCTCGTCGCCCAGGCCTGGCGGCCCGGCCGCGTCGACCTCGACGAGCTGCACGCGCGCGGCTGGAGCAAGCTTTCGCTGCCCGACGCGCCGTTCGCCGACGGCGGCTTCCCGACGCCGGACGGCCGCGCGCGCATCAGCGGCGCCGGCCTGGCGGTGCCGGACTTCGTGCCCAACCACGAGTGCGCCGAGGCCGACCCGGCGCTGGCGGCGCGCTACCCGCTGGCGATGATCTCGCCGCCGGCGCGCCACTTCCTGAACTCGAGCTTCGTCAACGTCGCCAGCCTGCGCAGCATCGAAGGCGAGCCGCTGCTCGAGATCCATCCGGACGATGCCGCCGCGCGCGGCATCGCCGACGGCAGCGTGGTGCGGGTGTTCAACGATCGCGGCGTCTACCGCTGCCGTGCCGACGTCAGCACGCGCGCGCGGCCGGGCGTCGTCAACGGCCTGGGCATCTGGTGGCGCAAGCTCGGTCACGACGGCACCAACGTCAACGAGCTGACGAGCCAGCGCCTGACCGACCTCGGCCGCGCGCCGACCTTCTACGACTGCCTGGTCGAGGTCGCGGCCGAGCCGTCGGACGTCGGCGCGGCGGCCGCGCCCGGCGTCACGGCCGCCGCCTGAGCGATGCCGGACGCGCGTCGGCCCCTGCCTTGAACGCCGGCCCGGCAGACCGACGCGCCGATCCGGCGCGCCCC
>CAZQPN010000640.1:0-2002 GCA_964595215.1 uncultured Rubrivivax sp.
TCAACCGGCGCGACTTTGCAGCGGCGCCACAGCGGTTCGGCATCGCCTTGTGGCTGCCGCGCGATGCACTGAGGAGAGCGAGACGATGAGCACCAGCACCTATCCGTTGCGCCTGCCCGCGTCGATGAAGGCCGCCGTCGAGCGGCTGGCGCGCGAGGAGGGCGTGAGCATGAACCAGTTCGTGGCGACGGCGGTGGCCGAGAAGCTGGCGGCGATGAAGACGGCGGAGTTCTTCGCCGAGCGGCGCAACCGCGCCGACCTGCGCGCCATGCGGCGGCTGCTGCAGCGCAAAGGCGGGCAGGCGCCGCGAGAGGGCGACGAGGCCTGAGCCTCGGAGCCGCATCGTCGCAGGTGCGCGTCACCGAGGTCTCCGCGGCAGACCCCGGCGTCGTGCTTCCCGGACCCCTTGCGCCTACCCGCGTCGATCAAGGCCGCCTGCGAGCGGCTGGCGCGCGAGAAAGTTCGGGCCGCCTGGGCGCCGGCCACGCGTTCTGACCCGTGAACCGCGTGACCCGCGCAGGTCTGCGCGCCCTGCCTGGCGCAGCGGGTGTCGCCGGCGCAGGCCGCGGAAGCGGCTGAAGTCGCGGTCGGTGGTGACCCATTCGCAGCCGGACTCGATCGCCATCGCGGCCAGGTAGGCATCGGGCACGATGTGGCCCTTCGCGCCGGCCTCGTCGCACGGGCCGCAGAAGATGCCCCAGTGCCTGCGGCCCGGCGCCGCCGGCACGCAGTCCGGGCACGCGCGCAGGTGTTGGGCAAATGCCAGCGCGTCGGCCAGCGGGCTCGGCCGGGCAAAGACCCTGGCGTGCGTGACGACCCGCACGAAGCCGCTCAGGACCAGCTCGGACAGGCCGTAGGCCTCGTCGCCGTTGACCACCGACTCGAGCCACGCCAGGCAGCCACAGTGGTGCGGCGAGTCCTCGCGGTGCGCGTACACCAGCACGCCGACGTCGGGCAGCATCATGTCGATGGCGCGCTACCACGCGCTGGCCCGCCGCGACGGGCGGCAGGTGGCGAACGACCCGGGCGCGGGGCCGGCTCATCGTCGTTCACCATCAGGTCCAGCAGCGATGCGCTGTCGTCCCGGTCGCCGCGGCGTGCGGCTTGGCTGGCTGGAGAAGGTGCTCGTCGAGGCGGGCGGGTGCGCCGATTGCGCCGGGCCCGGCATCGATCTAGATTTCGTTTAACGAACACGGGATGGATGCCATGACCACCCTCACGCTCTCGTCCAAGTTCCAGGTCGTCATCCCTAAGCACATCCGCGAGGCGATGAAGCTGGAGGCGGGCATGCGCATGCAGGTGCTGCAGTACGGGGACCGCATCGAGTTCATCCCCGTGCGGCCGATGAAGGCGATGCGCGGCCTGCTCAAGGGCATGGACACCAGCTTCGAGCGCGAGGGCGACCGCTGAGCGGCCAGCCGTGCACATCGTCGACACGTCGGGGCGGCTGGAGTACTTCGCCGGCAGTCCGCAGGCCCGTCATTTCGCGGCTGCCATCGAGGACACCGGGCGGCTGCTGGTGCCGGTCGTGGTCGTGTATGAAGTCTTCAAGAAGATCGCGCCGAGCTTCGACGAAAACCGGGCCCTCCAGGCCATCGGCCAGATCAAGCCGGGCCGCGTCGTGGACGTGGACGAGGCCATCGCCCTCTACGCGGGCAAACTCAGCCTGGAGAAGAAATTGCCCATGGCCGACGCGCTGATCTACGCCAATGCCGTGCTGCACGGCGCGACGGTGTACACCCAGGACGCGCACTTCGAGGGTCTGGCGCAGGTGCGGTTCTTTCCAAAGTAGGGCATCGCAGCCCGAGGGCGGGCGTGGCATCGTCCGAGCGCATCGTCCGAGCGCCGCCTTGCACCGCACAGTCCGTCGGCGGCGCGTCCTCGTCTGCCGCGATCCGCGCACGGGCATCATCGCCCCCGTGCCACGCCCCCCCGCCCTGACCGCCCTCGCCCTGCTGGCCGCCGCCGCGCCGTCGCTGCTGGCCTACAACGTCGCCCCGTC
>CAZQPN010000641.1:0-2000 GCA_964595215.1 uncultured Rubrivivax sp.
CACGCCGGGCCGGGTCGGTCGGCAGCAAGGCGCCGAACTTCTCGGCCAGGTAGATCAGGATCGCGCCCGACTCGAACACGCGCACCGGGGCGGCGGCGCTGCGGTCCATCAGCGCCGGGATTTTGGAGTTGGGGTTGACGTCGACGAAGCCGCTGCCGAACTGCTCGCCCTCGTTGATGCGGATCAGCCAGGCGTCGTACTCGGCGCCGGCATGGCCCAGCGCCAGCAGTTCCTCGAGCAGGATGGTGACCTTGACGCCGTTGGGCGTGGCCAGCGAGTACAGCTGCAGCGGGTGGCGGCCGACGGGCAGGGACTTGTCGTGCGTCGGGCCGGCGACCGGGCGGTTGATGTTGGCGAACTTGCCGCCGCTGGCCTTGTTCCAGGTCCAGACCTTGGGCGGTGTGTAGTCGGGGGTGTCGGACATCCGAGGGCTCCAGGAGGTTCGTGGGAGGGGCGTTGCGTTCGGTGTCGGCGCGCCGGCGCCACGCGGGCGGGTCGACGATAGCCGCTGTCAGCCCGGCGGATCCTGGGCGCCATGGGCAACCCGGCGCGACACCCGCATGGCCGGGCGTGGCGGACCCGGCATGATGGCGCAGCCGTGGCGCGGGCAACGCGACCGTGCGGCATGATCTCGCTCACGGATGACGTCCTTCCCGGTCCTTCGTTGGCTCAGCGTCGCGCTCGGCGCGTACATCGCGCTGTGCGGCGCGATGTACGCCTTCCAGCACCGCCTGCAGTTCCGCCCCGACCCGGCGCCGATGGGCCCGGCCGCGGCGCGCCAGCCGGGCGCCCTGGCCGAGACGCTGCGCACGCCCGATGGTGAGCGCATCGTGGTCTGGTGGCGCCCACCTGCTGAGCCGGGCGCGCCGGTCTTCCTCTACCTGCCCGGCAACGGGGCCAACCTGCTCGCGCGCGGCGGGCGGCTGCGCCGCCTGGGCACCGACGGTGCCGGCTTCCTCGCCGTCAGCTGGCGCGGCTACGGCGGCTCCAGCGGCCGGCCCAGCGAGGCAGGGCTGCTGACCGACGCTCGCACCGCGTACGCGGCGCTGGCGCAGCGCGTGGATCCGGCGCGCATCGTCCTCTTCGGCGAGTCCCTGGGCACCACGGTGGCGGTGTTGCTGGCGGCCGAGGTCGATGCGGCGGCGCTGGTGCTGGATTCCAGCTTCAGCTCCGTGCAGGACGTGGCCGAACGGCGCTACTGGTGGCTGCCGGTGCGTTGGCTGATCACCGACCCCTTCCGCGCCGACCTGGCGGCGCCACGCGTGCGTGCGCCGGTGCTGCAGGTGCATTGCCTGAACGACCCGGTTACGCCGATCGACTCCGCGCGCAGGCTCAACGCCTTGCTGCCGGACCGGCGAGCGATCGAGGTCGTCGAGGACCGCTGCCACGCGCCCCGCTTCGACCGCTTCGAGTCGCCGGTGCGCGACTTCGTCGATCGGGCGATGCGGCATGCGCGGGACCGCGCAGGGGCCGCGCGCGGCGGAGGGCGCGGAACTGAACGGGCCTTCCAGTGAATCACAACGCATTGGGCGCAGGCTGAGGCCATTGGCCAGGCTGCAGGCGACCGCGGTGCCTTGGTAGCGCATCTCGCAGCAGCAGGTGCCGTGGCGGCACGGGCAAGCCGGAGGGGCCGAGGGAGGAGTAGCCCTTGGCGCGGGAATCAATCCGGCTATCCTCGTGGTTCATTGGCAACCCCAAGCAGGGAGCGCTGCGGCGAGGCGTTGCGGGACAGCGCGGACACCGGCAAGCGAGCGCTCTATGCCGCGGCCTGCCCGCCGTAATGGTCGATCCTGGGCCGGTCTGGTGCGACTGGCACTGGCGGTCCGCTCCTGCGTTGCCGCGCCGGCTCAAACCTCCTCGCGGCAGCGTCTGCGCTGCCACGAGATCCTTGCAGCGTGATCTGAAAGACGCTGCGCGCGATGTTGGGGTTGATGTTGGGTATGCAGGGACCGACCCCGTTGACGCACGTCTTTGCTGCGCTTCTGGCGGAGGGAGCGGGA
>CAZQPN010000642.1:0-1996 GCA_964595215.1 uncultured Rubrivivax sp.
CACGTCGAAGCCAGGTCGGTCCCAAGAGTGCCTAGTTTAGGCCAGTTCGAGCCAGTTCAAGAGCGCGTTCGGATCGGCCAGCACGGCGTCGGCGCCCCAGTCGTGCACCGGGTCGCCCTGGCCCAAGTAGCCCCAGGCCGCCGCCAGCGTCGGCATGCCGGCGGCGCGCCCGGCCTGCACGTCGCGCAGGTCGTCGCCGACGTAGACACAGGCGTCCGCCGCCATCCCGAGGCGCCTTGCCGCCTCGTGAAGCGGGGCCGGATGCGGCTTCGAGTGGGGCGTCGTGTCGCCGCACACCAGCGTGGCAGCGCGGACGTGCAGACCCAGCCCCTGCACGACGGGCTCGGCGAAGCGGGACGCCTTGTTCGTGACGATGCCCCAGGGCAGGCCGGCATTGGTCAATGTGTCCAGCACTGGCAGCACGGCGTCGAACACGCGCGTCAATCGCAACATGCGCTCGGCGTAGCACGCCAGGAAGCTGTCGCGCAGCGCTTCGAAACGCGCGTCGTCCGGTGCCACGCCGAAGGCGACGCCGACCATGCCGCGCGCGCCTGATCCGACCATGGGCCGCAGTGCCTCGTACGGGAGCGCCGGCAGGCCGTGGGCGGCGCGCAGGTCATTGGCCGCACCGGCCAGGTCGGGCGCGCTGTCGATCAGCGTGCCGTCGAGGTCGAACAACACCGCCCGCGTTCGAGATGAGGACCCGTCCCGACGGCGGGCGCCGTCGGCCGGCGCGGCTCTCATCGCGGAGGTGGTCAGGTGCTGCACGGTCAACCCGGCTTGCGGCACGCCACCAGGTAGTTGACGCTGGTGTCGCCGGAAAGCCAGTAGCGGCGCGTGACCGGGTTGTACTGCATGCCTCGCATACCGTGCATCGTCAGCCCGGCCTCGCGGGCATGACGCGCCAGTTCGCTCGGCCGGATGAAGCGCGCGTACTCGTGGGTGCCGCGCGGCAGCAGCTTGAGCACGTACTCGGCGCCGACGATCGCGAACAGGAAGGACTTGGGGTTTCGGTTGAGGGTCGAGAAGAACACCCAGCCACCCGGCTTGACCAGCGCGGCGCAGGCCGCAACGGTGGACGCCGGGTCAGGCACGTGCTCAAGCATCTCCATGCAGGTCACGACGTCGAACGCCCCGGGCTGCTCGGCCGCCAGTGCCTCGGCGGCGATCTCGCGGTAGTCCAGGTTGCCGACGCCCGCTTCGAGCGCGTGCAGCCGCGCCACGCCGAGCGGCCGTGCCGCCAGGTCGATCCCGGTGACATGCGTCGCCCGCCGGGCCATCGCCTCGGCCAGGATGCCGCCGCCGCAGCCGACGTCCAACACCTGCATACCCGCGAGGCCTGCGAGCTGGTCGATCCACTCCAGGCGCAGCGGGTTGATCTGGTGCAGGGGGCGGAACTCGCTTTCCGGATCCCACCAGCGGTGGGCGAGCTCGCTGAACTTGGCCAGTTCCTGGGCGTCAACATTCATCATTTGGTGATGGTAACGACAGAAGCAAAAAACCCCGCCGAAGCGGGGTTTGAAAACAAAGAACCCCGCCGAAGCGGGGCTCGTGCGTCGCGCGGGCCCGAGGGCCCGGCGATCACTTGACGGCGCGGGTGCCGACGACCTCGATCTCCACGCGACGGTTCTTGGCGCGGCCTTCGCGGGTGCGGTTGTCCGCAATCGCCTGGGTCTCGCCCTTGCCTTCGGTGTAGACACGGTTCGCTTCGATGCCCTTGCTCACCAGGTAGGCCTTGACCGCGTTGGCGCGGCGGACCGACAGGGCCTGGTTGTAGGTGTTCGTACCCACCGAATCGGTGTGGCCGACGGCGATCACGACCTCCAGCGCGATGCCCTTGGTCTTGTCGACCAGGTCGTCGAGCTTGGCACGGGCCTCGGGCTTGAGCACCGACTTGTCGAAGTCGAAGAACGCATCGGCAGCGTAGGTCACCTTCTCGCTGGCCGGCTTCGCAGGCGGGGCCGGCGGCGCGGGCGGCGGGGGCGGCGGGGGCGCA
>CAZQPN010000643.1:0-1993 GCA_964595215.1 uncultured Rubrivivax sp.
GCGACGCCGGCGCCGATCCAGGCTGCGCGCTCGAGATCGTGATCGTGCGCGTGGCCGTCGCCATCGGCATGGTCGTGCCCATGGTCATCTGCGCGCGTGGGGGCCGACCGGGCCGTCACCAGGGTGGCATCGAGCAGATCGCTCTCCTGACCGGCCACCAGCGTGAACACGAGCGCGTGCTCGCCGGGGCCGGACAGCACCTTCAGGAAGGCGGCGTCGGTGACGGCGTAGTCGCCCTGTTCAGCGCGGAAGGCCGCCTCGGCCTTCCGCGCACCGGTCTCGACCTCGAGCGTGGCCCCGAGCACCGGCTCGTTGGTCTCGTAGCGGTCGACGAGGATGGCCAGTTCGCCGGCACGCAGTTCGGCCACGAGCTCGAAGGCTTCGGACTGGGCCTCGATGCGCGGCAGGGTGGACGAGACGGCTGCTCCGGCCGGCGCGTCGAGGTGCTCGCCGCCAGGGCCGTGGGCACCGGGCGCGGCGGCGACGCCGAGGCTGGCGGTGGCCAGCGCGCAGGCGGTCAGGGCGGCCGCGAGCACAGTCCTGCGGCAACGTCGGTGAGGTTGGTTCTTCATGGCAGGCGTCCGAGAGCTTGTTGGAGTCGAGCGTGGGCCAGGCCCAGCGCAGCGGTTTGGCGCGCGTGGGCGCTGTCGGCCTGGGTCGCGGCAGCGAGCGCGCGCAGCTGGTCGGGCAACGGCGTCTCGCCAGCGCGGAAGGACTTGTCGATCAGGTCGGCGCGCTCGCGCAGCAGCTTTGCGCGGGCAGCTTCGGCCTCGACCTGGCCGCGCGTCGCATGCAGCGCCTCGCGGGCCGCCGAGAGATCGCCATCGAGCCGGTCGCGCAGCCGCTGTTCGGCGGTCTGCGCGACGTCCAGCTCGCCCAGCGCGGCCGCCTCCCGCGGCCGGTTGCGGTCGTCGGTGCCGAAGGGCAGGCGCAGGCCGACCACCACGCTGGTGCGGCTCGGTTCGGCACCGCCGGGCGTGTCCTGGCGCAGCCCCAGCGTCAGCTCGGTCGCGTCGCGCCGCGACCGACGCAACAGCTCGAGCTGTTGGCGCGCCTGCTCGGTGTGCAAGCGAGCGAGCGCCAGTTCGGGGTGGGCGGCCGAGGTCGCCCCACCCGGGTCGTCGGTCGCGCCCTGACCGTCCACGTCCGGTCCGGCCGTGGTGCCGGTGAGCAGGGCCCAGCGTGCGCGAGCGGTCTGCAGCCGCTGCAGCGCCTCCGCACGCTGTGCCTGCGCGGCCAGCTGCTCGGCGCGTGCGACCAGGGCGTCGGCGCGGGCCAGGTCGCCGGCGCGCACGCGGCGCTCCACATCCTCGGCGAGCTCGCGGTTCGACGCGACCAGCGCCTCGGCCTGTGCCACCTCGGCCAGTGCGGCGACGATCGACCAGGCGGCCTCGCGCAGTTCGCCGGCCAGGCGCAGGCGTGCGACCCGGGCCGAGGCATCGGCCAGCGCCACGGCGCTCGCGGCGGCGGCATGGCGCGCCTGACGTTGGCCGGGCAGCCACAGCGGCACGGCCACGCCGACTTCGGTTTCGCGGCCACCGGTGCTGTTCGTCCAGCGGTCGTCGCGATGGCTGAGTTCGAGCGCCGGAGAAGCGGCCCAGAGGGCGGTTGCAGCATCCCGCTCGGCCCCGGCGCGCTGGCGTTGCGCGTCGGACTCGCGCGCGCTGACGGCGCGCTGCCACGCGCGTTCCAGCGCGTCGGCCAGCGTCAGACGGGTGGCGGAGGTGGATGCAGATGACGCGATCGAGGGCGGCCGCTCACGGTCGGGAGGTGGCGTGGGCTGGGCCGACGCGGGCCCGAACGCCAGGCCGCCGGCAAGCACGCCGACGGCCAGCGAGGAAAGTCTGTTCACGATGATCCTGACCAGAGACAGCAGGGGTCGGCCGGTCACGCGAGTGCGTCGGCCGTGCTGGCGGCGCGGCGTCCATGCGTGGACGCCCGCCGGGAAGGCGGGTCAGGAGCGGAATCGAGGCGGTCTGAGCGGACCCTCTAG
>CAZQPN010000644.1:0-1993 GCA_964595215.1 uncultured Rubrivivax sp.
CCTGCGCGCCAAGTTCACCGGCAAGCCCGAGCACGTCGTCAACTTCTTCTTCTTCGTCGCGGAAGAGGCGCGCACGATCATGGCCCAGCTCGGCATCCGGACCTTCGACGAGCTGATCGGGCGCTCGGACCTGCTCGACACGAAGAAGGGCATCGCGCACTGGAAGGCGCGCGGGCTGGACTTCAGCCGCATCTTCCACCAGCCCGAGGCGCCGGCCGACGTGCCGCGCCACCACACCGAGCGCCAGGACCACGGCCTGGACAAGGCGCTGGACGTGACGCTGATCGAGCGCTGCAAGCCGGCCATCGAGCGTGGCGAGAAGGTGCAGTTCATGCAGGACGCGCGCAACGTCAACCGCTCGGTCGGTGCGATGCTGTCGGGCGAACTGGTGCGCCACCACCCCGAGGGCCTGCCCGACCACACCATCCACATCCAGATGGAGGGCACCGGCGGCCAGAGCTTCGGCGCCTTCCTGGCCCCGGGCATCACGATGTACCTGATCGGCGACGCCAACGACTACACCGGCAAGGGCCTGTCGGGCGGGCGCATCGCGGTGCGGCCGAGCCTCGACGTCCGCGGCGACGCGACGAAGAACATCATCGTCGGCAACACGGTGCTGTACGGCGCGACCAAGGGCGAGGCCTTCTTCCGCGGCGTCGCCGGCGAGCGCTTCGCGGTGCGGCTGTCGGGCGCGTCGGCGGTCGTCGAGGGCACCGGCGACCACGGCTGCGAGTACATGACCGGCGGCACGGTCGTCGTGCTCGGCCGCACCGGGCGCAACTTCGCCGCCGGCATGTCCGGCGGCATCGCCTACGTGTGGGACGAGGACGGCAGCTTCGCCGAGCGCTGCAACACGGCGATGGTCGGCCTCGACAAGGTGCTGCCCAAGGCCGAGCAGGCCGGCGACGCCGCGGCCTGGCACCTCGGCCGGGCCGACGAGGTCACGCTGAAGAAGCTGATCGAGGACCACCACCGCTGGACCGGTTCGCTGCGCGCACGCGAGATCCTCGACGCCTGGCCGGCGCAGCGCGCGAAGTTCGTCAAGGTCTTCCCGCACGAGTACAAGCGCGCGCTCGCCGAACGCGCGGCCCAGGCGCAGGCGACGACGGCGACCGAGAAGGCCAAGGCCTCGGCCGCCACCGCGGCCGCGAAGTGACGGCCTCGGCGCCGGCGCGCACCCGCTGACCCGACAGAGCGAACACAGCAGACAGAGGATTCATCACCATGGGCAAAGTCACCGGCTTTCTGGAGTTCGAGCGCCTCGAGGAGGGCTACGAACCGGTGCCGCAGCGCCTGAAGACCTGGAAGGAGTTCGTCATCGGCCTGTCCGAGGCCGACTCCAAGGTCCAGGCCGCGCGCTGCATGGACTGCGGCACGCCGTTCTGCAACAGCGGCTGCCCGGTCAACAACATCATCCCGGACTTCAACGACCTCGTGTACCGCGGCGACTGGCGCAACGCGATCGACGTCCTGCACAGCACCAACAACTTCCCCGAGTTCACCGGCCGCGTCTGCCCGGCGCCCTGCGAGGCGGCGTGCACGCTCAACGTCAACGACGACCCGGTGGGCATCAAGTCGATCGAGCACGCCATCATCGACCGCGCCTGGGCCGAGGGCTGGGTGGCGCCGCAGCTGCCGAAGGCGAAGACGGGCAAGAAGGTCGCCGTGGTCGGCTCCGGCCCGGCCGGGCTGGCCGCGGCGCAGCAGCTCGCGCGCGCCGGCCACGACGTCACGGTGTTCGAGAAGAACGGCCGCATCGGTGGCCTGCTGCGCTACGGCATCCCCGACTTCAAGATGGAGAAGACCCACATCGACCGCCGCATCGCGCAGATGCAGGCCGAGGGCGTCGAATTCCGTACCGGGGTGCTGGTGGGCGCGCTGCCGGCCGACGGCGTCGCCAGCAAGGTCACGAACGACGCCCGGCAGACGGTCAGCCCCGAGCAGCTGAACGCCGAGTTCGACGCCGAGCTGCTGACCGGCGGCTCGGAGACCA
>CAZQPN010000645.1:0-1992 GCA_964595215.1 uncultured Rubrivivax sp.
CATCTGCGCGGACACCGAGTTGAAGGTCCGCATCTGACGCGCGGCTTCTTCGGCTGGATCCGCAGGCTGTTCGCGGCACCGGCGCCAAGCGAGCCCGTGCCGCAGGCTGCGGCCGCGCCGGTGCAGCCGGCGGCCACGCCTGCCGCCGTCCCCGGCACGGCCGAGCGTGGCGACGGTCGAGGCCGCCGTGGCGGCCGCGGCACGCGCAGCGGCAAGGCAGGCGGCGAAGGCCGTGAAGGCCGTGAAGGACGTGGCAGCCGTGAAGGACGTGAAGGCCGTGAAGGACGCGAGGGCGGCCGCAGCGAAGGCGGTCGCCGCGGCCCGCGCACCGAACGCGAAGGCAGCGCGGCAGCCCGCCCGGTGGAGGACCTGGAGACCGGCGCCGCAGCGGCATCCGCCGACGAGGCGGTCGACACCGTGACGGCAGCGGCCGCCGCAGCCACCAATGGCGACACCCGCCGGCGCCGCCGGCGCGGTGGCCGTGGTCGTGGGGAGCGTGGCGACGCGTCGACCGACACCGGCGCGACGCCGGCGTCGGCCGAGGAGGACGACGGCAGCTCGACGTTCGGCGACACGATGCCCGGCCCGGCGGTCGAGGCCGAAACCGCGCGCGGTGCCGAGGACACCGAGGCCGTGCGCGCCGAGGACGGCAGCCCCGAGGGCGCGCCGCGCGAAGGGAGCCGTCGCCGCAGTCGCGGCGGGCGTGGTCGTGATCGGCGCGAGCCGCGCGAACAGCGCGACGGAGGCGAGGCCGGAGTGGCAGGCGATGCGGACATGGAAGCCGCCCAGCCGGCCGCGGAAGTGGCTGTCGAGGCGGCCGACGTGTCGCCGCCGGTGGCCGTCGAGGCGCATGTCGAGGCAGAGGTGACACCGATCTCGGTCGCCACGCCGACGACCCCGGTGGCCGCGGCCGAACGGGAGGCCCGACCTGCGGCCGAAGCACCGGCCGCGCCGCGCGTGGCGGCGCCCGCCGAACCGGTTCGCCCCTACGTGCTGCCGGCCGACACGCTGCAGGCCCTGGCCGCCGAGGCCGGGCTGCAGTGGGTCGCGTCCGACGCCGACAAGGTGCGCGCGGTGCAGGCGGCGATGGCCGCCGAGCCCAGGCCCATCCACGTGCCACGTGAGCCCAGGCCGATGGTCGTCATCGACGAGGGTCCGCTGGTCCTGGTGGAAACCAGGAAGGATCTGTCGCAGATGAAGCTGCCGTTCGAGCAGCAGGGCAGCGCAGGCCCGGGCGCCTGAGCGTCGCGCGTCCGTGCACGGGGCGGCCTGCGGGCCGCCCCGCGTCGTTTCAGGGCAGCCGCTCCAGCGCGTGCTGGTAGACCGCGTCGTGCATCAGCTCGTCCCAGGCGAGCGGCGCCGACGTCGGCAGCAGCGCCAGGCGGCGCTGCTCGCTGTCCGGATCGGGCCGCCAGTGGCCGCGCCCGGCCTCGGCCGCCAGTCCGTCGAGCAGTGCGTCGACCGCCTGGCCGCCGTCGACGCTCTGGTTGCACAGCAGCACCATGTCGCAGCCGGCGTCGAGCGCCAGCGCGGCCGCCTCGGCGTAGCTCAGCTCGGCCCGGCCGGCCGGCCCCGGGAAATGGCGCGCGCCCTCCATGCTGAGGTCGTCGCTGAAGATCGCGCCGGTGAAACCCAGCTGGCCGCGCAGGATGTCCTTCAGCCAGCGCGCCGAGAAGCCGGCCGGACGGGCGTCGACCTTGGGGTAGACGACATGCGCCGGCATCACGCTGGCCAGCGTCGTCGACAGCCACTCGTAGGGCCGCGCGTCGTCGGCCAGGATGGCACGCAGCGAGCGGCGATCGACCGGCACCGCAACGTGGCTGTCCGCGCGCACGTAGCCGTGGCCGGGGAAGTGCTTGCCGCAGTTGGCCATGCCGGCGCGCAGCAGGCCGTGCATCAGCCCCTTGGCCAGCAAGGTCGCCACGCGCGGATCGCGATGGAAGGCGCGGTCGCCGATGACGCCCGAAGGGCCATGGTCGAGGTCGAGCACCG
>CAZQPN010000646.1:0-1988 GCA_964595215.1 uncultured Rubrivivax sp.
GTGCCGCTGCCCATCACCTTCATGGAGGAGGCGGCGCGCTATCTGATGATCTGGGTCGCGCTGCTGGCGGTGTCGAGCTGCATCCCTCGGCGCGAGCACATCGGCGTGCAAATGCTGTTCGAGCGCCTCCCCGCCGCCGCGCGCCGCGCGCTGCTGGGCGTGCTGGATCTGCTCGGCATCGCCTTCTTCGTCTTCCTGGCCTTCTACGGGCTGGGCATGGTCGAGCGCGGCGGCCACACCTTCACGATGATCTACGGCATGACCAAGGCATTGCCGCTGGCGGCGGTGCCGGTCGGCGCGGCGCTCGCCGCGCTGCAGCTGACGCTGGTGGCGCTGCGCGATCAGGCGCGCATGGCGCGCCAGCCGCTGACGGTGGTCTGCCCATGACCTGGGTCGCGCTGAGCTTCTTCGTGCTGATGGCGCTGGGCATGCCCATCGGCTACGTGCTGGGCATCGCCGGCGTCGTGGGCATGTGGACGATCGACCCCGGCGGCCGCTTCCTGCCGATGGCCGCCGAGCGCTACTTCGCCGGGCTGGACCTGTTCACCTTCCTGGCCATGCCCTTCTTCATACTGGCCGGCGAGATCATGAACCGCTCGGGCATCACCGACCGGCTGATCGGGCTGGCGAACGCGCTCGTCGGCTGGCTGCGCGGCGGCATGGCGCACTCCAACATGGTCGCCTCGGTGATGTTCGCCGGCCTGTCGGGCGCCGCCACCGCCGACGCGGCGGCGTTCGGCAACACCATGGTGCCGGCGATGGTCAAGAGCGGCTACACGCGGCCCTTCGCCTGTGCGGTCACGGCCGCCGGCTCGATCATCGGCCCGACGATCCCGCCGTCCAACCTGATGATCATCTACGGCTCGCTGATGGGGGTGTCGATCGCCGGGCTGTTCGCCGCCGGCATCCTGCCCGGGCTGCTGATCTGCGTCGTGTGCATGGCTGTCATCCGCGCGCTGGCCAACCGCCTGGGCCTGCCCCAGGCCGAGGGGCGACCGAGCCTGATGGGCATCCTGCGCGCCTTCAAGGACGGGCTGGCCGCGCTGGTGATGCCGGTCATGATCCTGGCGGCCATCCTGGGCGGCGTGACGACGCCCACCGAGGCGGCGTCGATCGCCGTCTTCTACGCGCTCGTGATGGGGGTCTTCGTCTACCGCAAGGTCCGCTGGCGCGACCTGGAGGAAATGCTGATCCGCACGGCCCGCATCACCGGGATCGTCTTCCTCATCATCGCGTCGGCGTCCATCCTGGGCTGGTGGATGACCTTCAACCAGCTGCCGCAGGCGATCGCCGCGGCCTTCCTCGCGGTGTCCGACAACCCGGCCGTAATCGTCGCGCTGATCCTGGCGCTGCTCCTGACGATCGGCATGTTCATGGACATCAACGCGCTGCTGATCATCCTGGCGCCGGTGCTTGCGCCGCTGACGGTGACGATCGGCATGGACCCGGTGCACGCCGGCATCATGATCGTGCTGGCGCTCAACATCTCGCTGATGACGCCGCCCGTCGGCGCCTGCCTGTTCGTGCTGTCGTCGGTCACCGGCGAGCGCATCGAGCACATCGCGCGGGCCCTGTGGCCCTTCCTGCTGGCCGAGCTGGCGGTGCTGTTCGCCGTCGCCTACTGGCCCGCGCTGACGCTGACGGTGCCGCGCTGGCTCGGCCTCGTTGACTGATCCTTCCGTCCCGCCCAACCACCCCGTTCCCCCTGTCCGACCCGAAAAGGAGCCCGACCATGACCCCGTTCAAGAAGCTCGTCGCCGCCGCTGCCGTGCTGATGCTGGCCGCCAGCCCCGCGCTGGCGCAGAAGACCATGCGCCTGGCGCATCTGAACCCCGAGAGCCCGTTCGACAGCCACAGCGGCGCGATGGCCGCCGTGTTCAAGAACCTCGTCGAGACCGGCACCAACGGCAGCATCAAGGTGCAGGTGTTCCCGAACGGCCAGCTCGGCAAGGACAACGAGGTCATCCAGCAGGTGCGCGACGGCATCG
>CAZQPN010000647.1:0-1988 GCA_964595215.1 uncultured Rubrivivax sp.
CGGCCGCCGCCCAGCCCGAGTAGCTGTTGAGCATCGACACCACCACCGGCATGTCCGCGCCGCCGATGGCCATCACCATGTGCACGCCGAACAGCAGCGCGATCACCGTCATCACGATCAGCGGCCACATGCCGGCCTGGATGTCGTGCGCCTGCAGGAAGACGCGGCCGAACCAGATCACGATCAGCAGCCCGGCCAGGTTCAGCCAGTGCCGCCCCGGCAGCAGCAGCGGCTTGCCGCCGATGCGGCCCGACAGCTTGCCGAAGGCGATCACCGAGCCGGAGAAGGTCACCGCGCCGATCAGGATGCCGATGTAGATCTCGACCTCGTGGATGGTCTTCTCGGCCGCCGTCGGGAACACGGTCGAGGTGTCGACGTAGCTCGCGAAACCGACCAGGCAGGCGGCCAGACCGACCAGGCTGTGCATCGCCGCGACGAGCTCGGGCATCTGCGTCATCTGCACCTTCTTGGCCGCCAGCAGGCCGATGCTGCCGCCGACGACGAGGGCGCCGATGATCCAGGCGTAGCCGGCCGGCGTGACGCGCGGGCCGAGCACGGTGGCCAGCACGGCGAGCGTCATGCCGACGATGCCGAACAGGTTGCCGCGGCGCGCGGTCTCGGGGTTCGCGAGGCCGCCCAGGCTGAGGATGAACAGGATGGTCGCGGCGATGTAGGCGACGGTGGCCAGGCCTGCAGTCATGTTCTTTTCCTTATTTGCGGAACATCGCCAGCATGCGCCGCGTGACCGCGAAGCCGCCGAACATGTTGATCGCCGTCAGCGTCAGCGCGAACACCGCCAGGCCGAGGATCAGCCCCGACGGCCGGTCGGCGTCGGCGCCGGTCAGCGGCGGCGCGACCTGCACCAGCGCGCCGATGGCGATGATCGACGAGATCGCGTTGGTCACGCTCATCAGCGGCGTGTGCAGCGCCGGCGTCACGTTCCAGACCACCATGTAGCCGACGAAGCAGGCCAGCACGAAGACGGTGAAGTGCGACAGGAAGCTGGCCGGCGCGTACAGGCCGACGACGAGGAACGCGAGCGCGCCCAGGCCGAACACGATCGCCAGCGACTTCGCCGACATCGGCGCGCCGCTGCCGTGGCCGTGGCCCTTGGGCGCCGGCGGCGGCATCGCGCCGGCCTTGGGCGCCGGCTTCGGCGCCGGCAGCTTCAGCGGCGGCGGCGGCCAGGTGATGGTGCCGTCCTTGATGACCGTCAGGCCGCGGATGGCGTCGTCGTCCATGTTGACGTCGACGACGCCGTCCTTGGTCTTGCACAGCTCCTCGGTCAGCCGCAGCAGGTTGTTCGAGTACAGTGTCGAGGCCTGCTTGGCCAGCCGGCTGGCCAGGTCGGTGTAGCCGATGATCGTCACGCCGTGCCGGACCACGGCCTGGCCGGGCTCGGTCAGCTCGCAGTTGCCGCCCTGCTCGGCCGCCATGTCGACGATGACGCTGCCCGGCCGCATGGTCCTGACCATCTCGGCGGTGATCAGCTTGGGCGCCGGCTTGCCCGGGATCAGCGCCGTCGTGATGATGATGTCGGCGTCCCTGGCCTGCTGCGCGTACATCTCGCGCTGCGCCTGCTGGAAGCCCTCGCTCATGACCTTGGCGTAGCCGCCGCCGCCCGAGCCCTCCTCCTCGTAGTCGACCTTGACGAACTCGCCGCCGAGCGACGTGACCTGGTCGGCCACCTCGGCGCGGGTGTCGTTGGCGCGCACGATGGCGCCCAGGTTGGCCGCGGTGCCGATCGCGGCCAGCCCGGCGACACCGGCGCCGGCGATGAAGACCTTGGCCGGCGGCACCTTGCCGGCGGCGGTGATCTGGCCGTTGAAGAAGCGGCCGAAGGCGTTGGCGGCCTCGATCACGGCGCGGTAGCCGCTGATGCCGGCCATCGAGGTCAACGCGTCCATTTTCTGCGCGCGCGAGAGCTGGCGCGGCAGCGAGTCGATCGCCAGCACGGTGGCCTTCCTGGCCGCCAGCTGCTGCATCAG
>CAZQPN010000648.1:0-1982 GCA_964595215.1 uncultured Rubrivivax sp.
CGAGCGCGACCTGCGCGCCGCGGCGCACGCGGACGATGGTCGTGCCGTGCCAGGAGTCCATCGGTCGATCCTCAGACCCGGCGCACCTGCACCTGCGCGTGCTCGGTGATGCCCATCGCACTGAAGAACAGCGCCACCAGGCGGTGGGCGTCGACGAACTGCACGGTGCGATCCTGCCCGTGCAGCGACAGAACCCAGTTCAGCAGGTCGCCAGCGGCCAGGAAATCGACGCGGATCAGGCGCGCGCAGGAGACCGCGACCATCGGCGCGCTGCCGAGCTGCTCGCCGAGGCGCGACAGGGTCTCGCCGATGTCGCCCACGAGCTGGCCCGACAGCTCGACCGAGGCGACCTCGACGTTGGTCGCGTCGAGCAGGCCCGACTCCTGGAAGCTGGTCGAGACGTCGCTGAACAGCGACAGCGGCGGCGGCCGCGTCGACGCGCCAGCACGGTTGCCGATGCGCACGGTGCAGCGCGCCGGCTCCCAGGACGGCGGCGAGACCTCGTAGGTCACGCAGTAGTCGATCGCGACCTCGTCGAACTGGTCGGCCCGGTTCGTCAGACGCAGTGCGTCCAGCCGCGCCAGCCAGAAGGCCGGGTCGGCGTCGCGCACGCCGGTCGGCGCCGCCTCCTGCAGCGCAGTGAACAGGCGGTCACCGCCGATCCAGTGCATCTCGAGCGCCTGCCCGGCCCACATGCGGCACAGGACGGACAGCTGCGTCGCCGCCTCGGCGTCGACGCCGCTCAGCGCACTCCAGTCGAAGACCCAGGGCAGCGGCATCTGCAGCGTCTGCGACCGCAGCCGCGACAGGGCCTCGACGTCGAGTTGCGCAGGCGCCGTCCAGCCGACGTCGGCGGCCGTCGCATGCCCGGCCGCAGGCGCGCGGGCGGGCACGTCCCGGTGGGTCTCGGCCACCAGCTGCGGCAGCGAGTACCACTGCGGCGCCGACCATCCGAACTGGTGCACGAACTCCATCGCCAGACTCTCGAACGGCTGCTGGCGGCCGGTGGCGCGGTAGAGGTCGAACAGCACGAACCACGTGTCGGCGTGCTGGGCGCGCGGGCCGAAGGCGCGCGTCAACCGGGTCAGCACGCGCTCGCACTGGTCGAAGTCGGCATTGGCGAAGGCGATCACCGCCTCGTCGAGGTCGGGGTCGTGCGCCACTTCGCTGACCTCGACCGCGGTGCCCGGCGCCGCCGTCGGGGGATGGCTGGCGGCCGCGACGACGGGCGGCGGCGCCGGCGTGAGCGGCGGCAGGCCGGAGGACATCACGGCAGGCGTCGATGCCGCGCCGGATAGCGGCAGGTCGTCGTCGGTGTCGGGCAGTGGCGGCAGCGCCGGCAACGCGTCGGCGTCGCCCAGGTCCAGCGGCGGCAGTGACCGGGGATGCACCGATCGCGGCGCCAGCGATGACGGGCCGAGGGAATCGCCGGACCGGGTGTCGCCCCTGTCGTCGCCAGGCAGGTTCGCCGCCATCGTCGGGGCGCTGGCAAAGCCGCTGTGGCGGCGCAGCGAGGTGCCGCCCGTCACCGTCTCGCCGACCATCTGCTGCTCTATGGCGTCGATCTTGGCCTTGACCCCGGGGCGCGCGCCGTCGGCGGCGCGCACGCCCGAGTCGTCGATCCGCGACGAACTGCCCAGCGCCGCCAGCTGCTCCGGGGTCAATCCCTCGCGACGCACGCGCCGCAGCATGTCGAACTCGCGACGCCGCACGAAATCGTTGCGTCGCTTGCGCTCGATCATCGCCTTGAGCTCGGTGCGCTCGAGCTCGTTGTCGTCTGCCTCGCCCTGGCGGGAGTTCAGGTCGGTCCAGTCGGTGCCCGGGTTCGCGACGAAGCGCACCACCTTGCGCAGGAAACTCTCGCCGTCTTTCGGACCGGCCATCGTTCAGCGTCCGGCAGCCCGGCCGGGGCCGCGGCAGGTGGCGTGAGCAAGGCGATCGTCCGGCACGCGACAGCGCCGCTCAGTCGCCGAACATCTTCT
>CAZQPN010000649.1:0-1972 GCA_964595215.1 uncultured Rubrivivax sp.
ACAGCGACGCCACGGTGTTCAGCTTCTACGCCAACAAGACCATCACCACCGGCGAGGGCGGCATGCTGGTCACGCGCGACGCGGCGCTGGCCCGGCGCGCGCAGGTGATGCGCCTGCACGGCATGAGCCGCGACGCCTTCGACCGCTTCACCGCCAAGGTGCCGAGCTGGGCCTATCAGATCGTCGCGCCGGGCTTCAAGTACAACCTGACCGACATCGCGGCGGCGCTCGGCATCCACCAGCTGAAGAAGGCGCACGCCTTCCAGCGGCGGCGCGCCGAGATCGCGGCGGCCTACGACGCCGCCTTTGCCGGGCTGCCGCTCGTCACGCCGCCGGGCCCGCGCAGCGGCGACACGCACGCGTGGCACCTGTACGTGCTGCGGCTGGCCGACGGCGCCGGCGTCGAGCGCGACCGCTTCATCGAGCGCCTGTTCGCCGCCGGCATCGGCTGCAGCGTGCACTACATCCCGCTGCACCTGCACCCCTACTGGCGCGACCGCTACGCGCTGACGCCGGCGATGTTCCCGCACAGCCAGCACGCCTACGAGCGCATGCTGAGCCTGCCGCTGTACACGCTGATGACCGACGCCGACGTGCAGCGCGTCATCGACGCCGTGCGTGCGGCGCTGGCCTGATCCGGCGCGACGAGTGCGGTGTCTGACGTCGCATTTATACAGAAATCTGTATCATCGATCGAATGAAGACCACGCTCAACATCGACGACGAGCTGCTGGCTCAGGCCAAGGCGCGGGCGGCGCTGGAGCGCAAGAGCCTGACGCGGCTGATCGAGGAAGGGCTGGCCTTGCGGCTGCGCGCGCCTCGGTCTGCCGCACGCAGCGCCGCGCCGGCCCTGCCCGTGTTTGCGCGCGGCACCGGGCTGTGCCCCGGCGTGGACCCCTGCAGCAACCGCGCGCTGCTCGACGCCGCCGATGCTGACGCCTGACGTCAACGTGCTGCTGGCGGCCTTCCGCGGCGACCATCCGCACCACGCGGTGGCCCGCGCTTGGCTGCTGCAGCAACTGACCGACGCCAGTACGGGCGCCCGCCTGAGCCTGCTGCCGATGGTGTGCGTCTCGTTCGTGCGTCTGGCCACGCACCCGCGTATCTTCGCCGTGCCGGCGACGGCCGAGGAGGCGCTGGCCTTCCTCGAAGCCTTGCTGGCCACGCCGGGCTGCGAATTGCAGGCCCTGGGTGTCGAGTGGCCGGCGTTCGCCGCCTTGTGCCGCGCGCATGCGCCGCAAGGCAATCTGGTGCAGGACCTGTGGATCGCCGCTGCCGCCCGCACGGCCGGGGCCCGGCTCGTGACCTTCGACCGCGACTTCGAGGCCCTGCTCGCACCCCATGAGCGCCAGCTGCTGCGCGCCGGCGCGTAGCCGTTTGCGCGCTGCCGCATCGCGTCCCGCAGCCGTGGCCAAGCGCCTGTTCGACCTGATCGGTGCCAGCCTCGCGCTGGTGCTGGTGCTGCCGCTGCTGGCGCTGCTGGCGCTGGTGATCCGGCTCGACTCTCCGGGCCCGGTGCTGTTCCGCCAGGAGCGCGTCGGCCGCCATGGCCGGCGGTTTCGCATCCACAAGCTGCGCACGATGGCGCACGGCGCCGGTGGCCCCGCGCTGACGGTGGGGGACGACGCGCGCATCACGCGCGCCGGTCGCTGGCTGCGCCGCACGCGGCTGGATGAGTTGCCGCAGTTCGTCGACGTGATCAAGGGCGACATGAGCCTGGTCGGCCCGCGCCCGGAGCTGCCGCGCTTCGTGGCGCTGTACCCGCCAGCCTTGCGCGAGCGCGCACTGGCGGTGCGGCCCGGGATCACCGACCCGGCGTCGCTGGCCTTCATCGACGAGGCGGCGCGGCTGGCGTGCGCGGCCGACCCGGAGCGCACCTACGTCGAGGAGATCCTGCCGGCCAAGCTGCAGGCGGCAGCCGACTACGCCGAGCGCGCGACGCTGTGGACCGACCTGCAGGTGCTGGCGCGCA
>CAZQPN010000650.1:0-1971 GCA_964595215.1 uncultured Rubrivivax sp.
GGGGGTAGTCGGTCTGCTGGGTTTCCCAGGTAACGATGCCGCCCTTCACATAGATCTTCCAGCTGCAGCTGCCGGTGCAGTTCACGCCGTGCGTGCTGCGCACGATCTTGTCGTGCGCCCAGCGGTTGCGGTAGGCGTCCTCCCAGGTGCGGTCTTCGCCGGTGGTGACGCCGTGCGCGCCGGAGAAGCTCTCCTTGGGCAGCGAGAAGTGCGTCAGGCGATCGAGGAAGTGACTCATGGTGCGTCCTTGTTCAGGGGCGTTTCAACAATGCACGGGCGCGTGACGGCGCCCGTAGTACCACCAGGTGATGGCGATGCAGGAAAGGTAGAAGGCGACGAAGGTCCACAGCGCGACCTCGGGGCCGCCGGTCAGGGCGATCGAGGTGCCGTAGCTCTTGGGGATGAAGAAGCCGCCGTAGGCGCCGATCGCGCTGGCGAAACCGAGCGCGGCGGCGGCCTCGGTGTTGCCATCGCGCCGGGCGCGGTCCTCGGCCTCCGGTCCGCGGCCGGCGGCCGCGCGGCGGCGCAGGGCCGAGAAGATCACCGGGATCATGCGGAAGGTGCTGCCGGTGCCGATGCCGGCGGCGATGAAGAGCATCACGAATCCCGCCAGGAAGCCGCCGACGTGGCCGCCGCCCGCGCCGTCCGGCAGGCTGACCAGAACGGCCAGCACGCCGGCCGTCATCGCGCCGAAGGCCCACAGCGTGATGCGCGCGCCGCCGACCCGGTCGGCCAGCCAGCCCCCCAGCGGGCGGGCCAGCGCACCCGCCAGCGGCCCCAGCCAGGCGAAGTGCAGCGCCGGCAGGTCGGGGAACTGGGTCTGCATCAGCAGCGGCAGGCCGGCCGAGTAGCCGATGAAGCTGCCGAAGGTGCCGACGTACAGCCAGCACATCAGCCAGTTGTGCTTGCGCGTGAAGATGATGGCCTGCTCGGCGAAGCTGGCGCGCGCGTCGGCCAGGTCGTCCATGCCGAACCAGCAGGCCAGCGCGCTGGCGGCGATCAGCGGCACCCACACGAAACCGGCGTTCTGCAGCCACAGCGGCTGGCCGTCGGCGGTGACCTGCGCCGGGCCGCCCAGGGCGCCGAAGAGGCCGACCGTGATCACCAGCGGCACCATCACCTGCACGAGCGAGACCCCCAGATGGCCCAGCCCGGCGTTCATGCCCAGCGCGTAGCCCTTGCGCGCCGTCGGATAGAAGAAGCTGATGTGCGCCATCGAGCTGGCGAAGTTGCCCCCGCCCAGGCCGCACAGTAGGGCCAGTCCGATCATGACCTCGTAGGGCGTGTCCGGCTGCTGCACCGCCAGGCCGATGCCGATGGCCGGCAGCAACAGGCTGGCGGTGGCCAGGGCGGTGAAGCGTCGGCCGCCGACCACCGGCACCGCGAAGGCGTAGAAGATGCGCAGCGTGGCGCCGCACAGCGCCGGCAGCGCGGCGAGCCAGAACAGCTGGTTGGTGGTGTAGCGGAAGCCGACCTCCGGCAGGCGCACGACGACCACCGACCAGACCATCCAGACCGCGAACGCGAGCGTCAGCGCGGGGACCGACAGCCAGAGGTTGCGCGTGGCCACCCGTTGGCCGCGGGCGCGCCAAAACCCGTCGTCCTCGGGGTTCCAGCGCACGATCGCGTTCATGGTGCTCATCGCGGGGTGGTGGGCGGATGCGTGGCGGGCGGATGGCTGGCGGGGGTGCTGGTCAGGGGTTCTTGACGTACGCGTTCTTGCGCAGGTAGAACCACCAGTTGATGACCAGGCACACGGCATAGAAGACCGCGAAGCCGTACATCGCGTACTGCGGCGTGCCGGCCTTGATCTGCTGTCCGATCACCACCGGGGCGATGAAGGCGCCGTAGGCGGCCACGGCGGCGGTCCAGCCCAGCACCGGGCCGGCCTGCAGGCGGTCGAAGATGAAGCCGACGCTGCGGAAGGTGCTGCCGTTGCCGATGCCGCTGGCGGCGAACAGCACGATGAAC
>CAZQPN010000651.1:0-1971 GCA_964595215.1 uncultured Rubrivivax sp.
GCTCAGCGCCTGCATCGTCACCGGCGTGATGAAGCGGCAGGCCGATGCCGTCATCACCACCTGCACGCTGGCGCCGGCGCGGACGAGCTCGCGCGTCAGCTCGGCGGCCTTGTAGCAGGCCACTCCGCCCGACAGGCCCAGCACCACGTGCTTGCCATGCAGATCCAGCAGGCTCGACATGGCGCGCACTCTATCAGGCGGGGCGGCGCGGCGGCCCGGCAAGGCGGTGCACGTGGCGCGGGCGCCGGAGCACGCGGGCCGGTGCGCACGACGCGGAGTTCGGCGCGCGCGGCCACGCCGTGCCTTTCACGAGCCGGAAAGCCCATGAAGTTTCAGAGTTTTCTGAAACTTCCATATCGTCCAGCCATCCGTAGGCCCGCCATGTCCCCCCTGTCCCCCCTCGTGCGCAGCTTCGTCGGCCATTTCGGCGAGATGGGCAGCCGTTGGGGCGTCAACCGCACCGTCGGCCAGATCTACGCGCTGATCTTCGTCTCGCCGCAGCCGCTGAATGCGGAACAGATCGCCGAGTCGCTGGAGTTCAGCCGCGGCAACGTCAGCATGGGCCTGAAGGAGCTGCAGGCCTGGCGCCTCGTCACGCTGCGCCACCTGCCGGGCGACCGGCGCGACTACTACGCGGCCCCGCAGGACGCCTGGGAGATCTTCCAGACCCTGGCCGAGGAGCGCCGGCGGCGCGAGATCGAGCCCACGCTGTCGATGCTGCGCAACGCGCTGCTGGAGACGCCGACGACCGAGGCCGACCGCATCGCGCAGGAGCGCATGAAGGGCATGCACGACGTCATCGAGCTGACCACCTCGTGGTTCGACGAGGTGCAGCGCATGGACCGCCAGACGCTGACGCAGCTGATGAAGATGGGCGCCAAGGTGCAGCGCCTGCTCGAGTTCACCGGCCGGGCCAAGGGCCCCGCCGGTGCCGACACACCGTCCTGACCCCGGAGCAACGATGGACGCCCTCCTTCTGGCCCGCATGCAGTTCGCGGCCAACATCACCTTCCACATCCTGTTCCCGACCATCACGATCGCGCTCGCGTGGACGCTGCTGTTCTTCCGCTGGCGCTGGCTGAAGACGCGCGACGCCGCCTGGCTGGGCGCCTACCGCTTCTGGACCAAGGTGTTCGCGCTCAGCTTCGCGCTGGGTGTGGTCAGCGGCATCGTGATGAGCTTCCAGTTCGGCACCAACTGGCCCGGCTTCATGGAGCGCGTGGGCAACATCGCGGGCCCGCTGCTGGGCTACGAGGTGCTGACGGCGTTCTTCCTGGAGGCCAGCTTCCTCGGGATCATGCTGTTCGGCCGCAAGCGCGTCGGCGAAAAGGTGCACACCCTCGCCACGGTGCTGGTCGCGGGCGGCACCACCCTGTCGGCGTTCTGGATCCTGGCGTTGAACTCGTGGATGCAGACCCCGGTGGGCTTCGAGATGATCGACGGCCAGGCGCATCCGACCGATTGGTTCGCGATCATCTTCAACCCGTCCTTCCCCTATCGGCTGACGCACATGCTGCTGGCCTCGGGCCTGACCGCCAGCTTCCTGGTCGCGGGCCTGTCGGCCTATCGCTGGCTGCGCCGCGACCGCGCCCCCGACGTCATGGCCGCGCTGCGCACCGGCGTCGCCGTCGCCGCGCTGCTGATCCCGGTGCAGATCTTCGTCGGCGACCTGCATGGCCTGAACACGCTGGAGCACCAGCCGGCCAAGGTGGCCGCGATGGAGGGCATCTGGCAGGACGAGAAGGGCGCGCCGGTGCTGCTGTTCGCGATGCCCAACGAGGAAACCCGCAGCAACGACTACGCGATCGGGATTCCCAAGCTGGCGAGCCTGATCCTGACCCACTCGCTCGACGGCGAGATCAAGGGCCTGGACTCCTTCCCGGACGCGCACCCACCGGTCGCGCCGGTGTTCTGGGGCTTCCGGGTGATGGTGGGTACCGGCGTGCTGATGCTGATGGTGTCGTGGTGGAC
>CAZQPN010000652.1:0-1968 GCA_964595215.1 uncultured Rubrivivax sp.
TGTTGAACATGTTGAAGGTCCACACCACCGACAGCACGATGGCCGGGATCAGCGTCGGCCGCAGCAGCGGCAGCGTGATGCTGCGCAGCTGCTGCCACTTGCTCGCACCCTCCACCTCGGCGGCCTCGTACATGTCGCGCGGGATCGACTGCAGCGCCCCGAGGATGACGACCATCATGAACGGGAAGCTCAGCCAGCCGTTGGTGACCAGGCCGGTCATGAAGGAGCTGACGACGCCGTCGAACCAGCGCACCGGCTCGAAGCCGAACATCTGCAGGAACTGGTTGATGACGCCGAACTGCGGGTGGAACATGCCGCGCCAGACCAGCGCGGTGATGTAGTTCGGGATCGCCCAGGGGAGGATCAGCAGCACGCGGTAGATCGTCTTGCCCTTGAAGCCCTCGGTGTTGAGCGCCAACGCCAGCAGGAAGCCGAAGGTGACGCCGACAGTGACGTTGGTGACGGTCCAGATCACCGTCACCATCAGCGTCCAGTAGAAGTTCTGGTAGTTCACCACCGTGCCCTCGGCGGTGGTGGTGACGATGTCCCAGTCGCCCAGGATGGCGATGAAGTTGTCCAGCCCGATCCAGCGCTCGCGGAAGGGCAGGTTCTCGTTGAACAGCGTGGTGTCGGTGAACGACAACGCGATGCCGTAGAAGAACGGGAAGAAGACCAGCACCAGCATGCCGAGCATCGCGGGCGCGACGTAGGCGTAGGCGGTGGCGTGCTCACGCAGCGCAGCGGCGGTGCGCCCCGCGGCGCCCTGCACGAAGAACAGCAGCACCGCCACGCCGAGGGCGGTGACGGCCCACAGGCTGCGCGCGAGAAAGCGCGTGTGCGATGCCTCGGTGGCGCCGGCGCGCGAGGTCAGCACGGTGCCGCCGTCATCGATGCGCCCGAGCGGACGGCCGTAGACATCGGTGTCCCACGGGCTGGCCGGCTGCGGCGTCAGCGCCGGCGCGCCGCTGCGCGCATAGGTCGCCACGGCGGCCGCCTGCACCTGCGACAGCGCGGCCTCGCTGGCCACCGTGGCGTCGGCCATGCGGGTCAGCCGCTGCTGCTGGAAACCGATCGCCAGCGCCAGCAGCGCGAGCACGGCCAGGCCCCGCCCGATGTCGAAGCGCCGTTCGCGGTGCACGCGCAACAGCGCGCCGATCAAGACCGCCGCGCCGAGCACCGCCAGCGGCAGCGTCCAGCCACCGGCGGCCGCGACCTCACGCTCGGCGGGGCGCACGCGCAGTTGCACCATGCCGCCGACCTCGCCATCGATGACGTAGGGCACGCTGACGGTGATGCGTCCGTCGCGCGGCACCTCGACCTGGATCGTCTTGCGCCGCACGACGCCTTCGGACGCGTTGGTCTGGACCGCGGCGCGCAACTCGTTGGCGAGGTCGAACAGCGGCTTCTCGTCGCGCTGCAGGTTGCGCGGCGCCTCGTCGGCCACGACCGTCGACGCCAGCAGCTCACGCCCGGCGATCACGCGCACCGACTCGATGCCCGTGTGCTCGGCCTGCCAGCGCGCGACGCGCTCGCCGACGGCCGCGCCGTCGGGCGCGCCGGCCAGCGAGGCGGTCACGGCGTTGGCCAGAAGCAGCGCCTCGCGCTGCTTCTGCTGGATGGCGAGGTCGCCGCTGACGCCGCCGAACAGCCATCCGGTCAGCGCCAGCACGACCGCCATCGAGACGCCCAGCCCAAAAGCGGCCGAACGGCCGATCCAGCCCGGCGTGGCTGGCGCGGCGGGAGCCTGGGCGGCGAGGGTCACGTGGAGGGCGCGGTGGCGAGGCGGTCGGGCGTCAGCGCGGCGGCCGACTCACTTGCCCTTGCGCAGCGCGTTGATGCTGTCCTGGATCGACCCGGCGGCCTCCTTCAGCGCCGCCTCGACACTGGCGTTGCCCTTGACGATCTTGTTCATTGCCGTCGTCACCGGCGACCAGACCATCGTCATCTCCGGCCGGTTGGGCATCGGCT
>CAZQPN010000653.1:0-1966 GCA_964595215.1 uncultured Rubrivivax sp.
TCAGGGCAGCCCGATCACGCCCGGCCCGTCGAAGACGTTGGCGTCGGCGTCCACGCGCAGTGGCACGGGCAGCCGCTCGGGCCACAGGTGGACGAAGCGCGGCGTCCGCTCGGCGTCGCCGGCGAAGCGGTTGACGAAGCGGTTGTGGCGCAGGTCCAGCCGATGCGTGCGGCGGGCCGCGTCCGAGCCGGGCCGGTCGGCCTCGGCGCCCAGGCTCAGCAGCGCCGGGTTGTGCGTGCCGGCGCCCTGGCCGATGCGGTTGCCCAGCACCACGTTGTCGCCCCCCTCGGGGAACTCCAGCTCGTAGGACGCGCCGCCGTCCGGCCCGTCGTCGATCTCGTTGAACAGGATGCGGTTGATGCGCGCCCGGCTCTTGATCAGGTGGCCGCGCCAGCCGTGGTGGAAGCGGCTGTGCGTGACGACGAGCTGGCCGATGCTGCCGGCGTACAGCAGGTGGTGCAGCATGCCGCTGTCGTGGCGCGGTGCGTCGCCGAACTCGCAGTGGTGCACGGCGAGTGCCATGTCCGGCCGGCCGCCGGTGAGCACGCCCATCTCGTTGTCGACGAAGCGGCAGTTGACGAGGGTCAGCGATCCCGACTCGAAGCGGATGCCGGCGCCGTTGCCGGCCGGCACGCGGGCGCCGCGGAACGTGATGTTCTCGATCCGCACGCCCGGGGCGCGGACGACGAGGATGGCCTTGCCTTCGGCATGGGCGCCGTCGGCTTGCAGTGTCGTGCCGGTGGCCGCGCCCCTGAGGACCAGCCCCGGCGTGCTGATCACGCCCACCTGGCCTGCAAGGACGTGCGATGCCAGTGACACCGTGCGGCCAGGCGGCGCGTCGGCGAGCGATCGCTGTAGGTTCACGGTGGCCGCAAGGAGACTCAACGGGGGGGTGCCTCGGGTCTCGCCGCCTTCAACCTTGCGCCCTTGACGAGTTCGAACCAGGCAAGATCGGCATGCACCTGCTTCCTGACCCTGGCCTCTTCGTCGGCATCGAGAAACGTCGTCGACGGGATCCTCGACTTCACCCTGGGCAGCGAGATGTGCCCGGACGTGATGCCAGCGCGGATCCAGCGCAGATCGTTGGGCTGGCTTCGCGCGTACTTGGACACCGCAGCGTCATCGGGATCCAGGAACCAGACGCGAATGCCTCGCCGCTCCAGGCACGTCATCCGACCTTCCCAACCCTGCGGCAGACTGGGCAGGCTGGGCGACACCGGGTCGACGAAGTAGCCGTTGACGCGATGGAATTCCGACCCTTCGCCCAGGGCTGCCTTGACATCGTAGATCCGCCCCGGATCCGCCAGCGTGTAGCTGTCGATGTCGTTGGACATCGACATCTCCGGCGGCAGTTCGTCTTCGTCTTGCGTGCCGAGGATCGACAGACTGCCGACGACCACATAGTCCTTGTGTCCGGTCAGCCTGCAGGCCTGCTCGAACGCCTTGAACAGGAACTCGCGCTTCACGGCAGCACCACATGCCAGGGCGAGTTCTGGCGCAGCGCCACGCCCCATCCCATCAGGTCGGAGCACATGCGGCGAGCCAGGTCCGCGACGGGCAGGGCCAGCAGTTCTTCCCACCGATCGGCATAGTCGGCACTGCACAGCCTGTCGCGCCGCCATTTCGCGACCTCGTCGCGAGCGCGCGCAATGAGGGCCATGCGCTCGGCCTCGGGCATCAGCAGCAGGTCGATCGCCAGCCGCTGGTGCTTGATCAGGCGGTCCTTGTCCACGAGCGCCTGAGCCGCGCGCGCCGCTTGGCGCCCGGCCAGGACCTGCCCCGCCGCTGCGGGGCCGTTGAAGGCGTCGGGCGAGGAGACGATGGCCTTGATCTTCTTGTGGCGCTCGATGGCGACCGGCCCTTGGGCGACCGCGTCGAGCAACTCCCCGAAGTGCTGCTTGGCGTGGCTGGACGTCATCTGTCGCATGCCGGCAATCTACTGAGGTTTGTCCAATTTGTCCAAAAT
>CAZQPN010000654.1:0-1954 GCA_964595215.1 uncultured Rubrivivax sp.
TGGTGCTGCTGCAGAAGACGCTGCTCAACATCGAGGGCCTGGGCCGCCAGCTCGATCCCGAGCTCGACCTGTGGACGACGGCCAAGCCCTTTCTCGAGCGCTGGATGAACGACCAGATCGGCTGGCGCGGCCTGCTGGCGCGGCTGGAGAAGGAGGCGCCACGCTACGCCCAGCTGCTGCCGGAGCTGCCGCGCCTGGTGCACCAGGCGCTGCAGCGCCAGGCGGTGGAGCCGGCCGAGCCGCCGCTGCTGCGTGCGATGCTGGCCGAGCAGCGTGCCACGCGGCGGCTGCTGCAGGGCCTGGCCTGGGGCGTGGCCGGCTTCGTGCTGGGCGCCGTGGTCGCCCGCCTGTGGCTGCAGGCGGCCGGCTGACGCGCGCGCAGGCCTTCGCGCCACGATAGAATGGCGGGTTTTCCCCGAAACGAGGCTTCGCCATGCCGATCTACGCCTATCGCTGCAGTGCCTGTGGCCACGCGCAGGACGTGCTGCAGAAGATCTCCGACCCGCTGCTGACGGTCTGCCCGGCCTGCGGCCAGGCCAGCTACACGAAGCAGGTCACTGCTGCGGGTTTCCAACTCAAGGGCTCGGGCTGGTACGTGACCGACTTCCGCGACGGTGGCAAGGGGGCCAAGGCCGGTGCCGACAAGGGTGCGGAGAAGACCGGCGACAAGGCGGCGGTCGAATCCGGCTCGGCCGGGGGCGACAAGCCCGCGGCGACTGCGGTCGACGGCAGCGCCAAGCAGGAGTCCGCGTCGCCGGCCCCGGCCCCGGCCGCGCCGACGGCCGGCGCCTGAGCCGCGGCCGGGTCTTGCCGCGGGCGGTCGGCACGTGAAGAAGTACATCGTCGCCGGGCTGCTGGTCTGGTTGCCGCTGGCCATCACCGTCGCCCTGCTCGGCTGGCTGCTGGGCGTGCTCGACGGCGTCCTGGCCTGGCTGCTGCACGGGCTGAAGGTGGTTTCGCCGATGTCCCTGCATCCCGTCCTGGACGCGCTGGAGGGCGTGCCCGGCCTGGGCGTGGTCGTGATGCTGGCGGTGCTGCTGCTGACGGGCATCTTCGCGGCCAACATCATCGGTCAGTGGTGGGTGCACCAGTGGCATCGGCTGATGCACCGCATCCCGATCGTCAAGTCGATCTACAGCTCGGTCAAGCAGGTCTCGGACACCTTGTTCTCGAGCAGCGGCAACGCCTTCCGCGAGGCGGTGCTGGTGCAGTATCCGCGCCCGGGCGCCTGGACCATCGCCTTCGTCACCGGCAAGCCCGGCGGCGAGGTCGCGACCCGGCTGCCGGGCGACTATGTCAGCATCTACGTGCCGACGACGCCCAACCCGACCTCGGGCTTCTTCCTGATGCTGCCGCGCGCCGACGTGGTGTCGCTGGCGATGAGCGTCGACGAGGCCCTGAAGTACGTGATCTCGATGGGGGTCGTGGCGCCGCCGGCGCCGGCCCGCACCTGAACTGAACCCGCCGGCGCCTGCCGGGCCGCGGCGCGGCCCGTGGGCGCCACCCCTTCTCTCGGAGCGAGCATGTCAAGAACGACCTACTGCGGCCTGGTCAGCGAGGCGCTGATGGACCAGACGGTGACGCTGATGGGCTGGGCCCACCGCCGGCGGGACCATGGCGGCGTCATCTTCATCGACCTGCGCGACCGCGAAGGCCTGGTGCAGGTGGTGTGCGACCCGGACCGGGCAGAGATGTTCGCCATCGCCGAGGATGTGCGCAACGAGTTCTGCCTGAAGGTCGCCGGCAAGGTGCGTGCGCGCCCGGCGGGTACCGAGAACGCGAACCTCACGAGCGGAAAGGTCGAGGTGCTGTGCCACGCGCTGGAGGTGCTCAACCCCAGCCTGACGCCGCCGTTCACCCTGGACGACGACAACCTGTCGGAGACGGTACGGCTGACGCACCGGGTGCTCGAACTGCGCCGCCCGGCGATGCAGAAGAACATGATCCTGCGCTA
>CAZQPN010000655.1:0-1949 GCA_964595215.1 uncultured Rubrivivax sp.
GTGGCATCGTTGAGGATGTAGCCCGTGTCGTCGAGCAGCCCGTCCTGGCCGTGGCTGGTGAAGGGGTCGAGCGCGACGTCGGTCAGCAGCCCGAGGCCGGGGAAGCGCGTCTTCAGCGCGCGCACGGCGCGCGGCACGAGGCCGTCGGGGTTGGTCGCCTCCACGCCGTCGGGTGTCTTCAGCGCCGGGTCGATGACGGGAAACAGCGCCATCACCGGCACGCCGAGGGCGACGCACTGCTCGGCCACCGCGAACAGCTCGTCGACGCTGCGCCGCTGTACGCCTGGCATGCTGGCGACGTCCTGCACCTGGCGCTGGCCGTCGAGCAGGAAGACCGGCAGGATCAGGTCCTCGGGCGCCAGCCGGTGCTCGCGCACCAGGGCGCGGGTGAAGGCGTCACGGCGCAGGCGCCGTGGGCGGCTGGCGGGAAACGGCGGCGGGGGCTGGGTCACGGGGGGCTCCTCGTTGCGGCAGGCGCACGGCGCGGCGAACCTTCAGGCGGAGACGATACACGTGCGCGGCGGCGTCCTCGCTGGGGCACGCTTGCCGGCGCGTCTGGAACGCGCATCGCAGGCGTCTCGCGAGGCCGCACACGGCGTACACACTCTGATACAGTCTCGTTCGGGCAATGACCGCAAGGTCGTTGTTCCCTGCTTTTCCTCCCTGAGCAGGTGCCTTGCCGCATGACAGCGATGAGGCTTGCACGCCCCGGCCTGTGCCGGGGCTCTTTTTTGTGCCGCCCATAATGCCGCCATGAGTTCAGGCTACCTGTGGGTCAAGGCCTTCCACATCGTCTTCGTCGCCAGCTGGTTCGCGGGACTGTTCTACCTGCCACGCCTGTTCGTCAACCTGGCCATGGTGCCGGCCGACAGCCACGCCGAGCGCGAGCGGCTGCTGCTGATGGCGCGCAAGCTCTACCGCTTCACGAACATCCTGATGGTGCCGGCGGTGCTGCTCGGCCTGTGGCTGTGGCTGGGCTGGGGCATCACCGGCGGCTGGCTGCACGCCAAGCTGGCGCTCGTCGTCGCGGTGCTCGGCTACCACCATGCCTGCCGCACGCTGCTGCGCCGCTTCGAGACGCTGGACAACCAGCGCAGCCACCGGTGGTTCCGCGTCTTCAACGAGGCCTCGGTGCTGATGTTTGCCGCCATCGTCGTGCTGGTCGTCGTCAAGCCGTTCTGATCGCGCCCGCGTCGCCGCCGCCGCGGGCACTGCGCGTTTTCCCGCACCCGGCTGCCTACAATGCAGCGATGGACTACTACCAGCGCCACATCTTCTTCTGCGTCAACCAGCGCGACAGCGGCGAGGCCGCCTGCGCGCAGCACGACTCGATGGGTGCGTTCGATCACTGCAAGAAGCGCATCAAGGCCGAGGGCCTGAACGGCCCCGGGAAGGTGCGCGTCAACAAGGCGGGCTGCCTGGACCGCTGCGCCGGCGGGCCGGTGGCCGTCGTCTACCCCGAGGGCACCTGGTACACCTACGTCGACAAGAGCGACATCGACGAGATCGTCGACCGGCACCTGAAGGGCGGCGAGGTCGTCGAACGCCTGCTGCTGGCGCCCGACGTCGGGCGATGAGTGCGCCGGTCGGGCGGGCGATCGGCCGCCACGCGGCGGCGTCGGCCCGAACCACGCCAAGATGAACGCGCACACCCAGCACCTGACACTGACCGGCCCGGCCGGTGCGCTGATCGCCGCGATCGACGATCCGGCCGGCGCGCCGGTCGGCGTCGCCGTGCTGTGCCACCCGCACCCGCTGCACGGCGGCACGATGGACAACAAGGTCGTCCAGACGCTCGCGCGCGCCTTCGTGCAACTGGGCTGGCAGGCGGTGCGCTTCAACTTCCGTGGCGTCGGCGGCTCGGCCGGCGCCTGGGACGAGGGCCGCGGCGAGGTCGACGACGTGCTTGCTGTCGTCGCCGCGCGCCACGACCCGGCGCGGCCACTGGC
>CAZQPN010000656.1:0-1934 GCA_964595215.1 uncultured Rubrivivax sp.
CAGCTTCTTCATCATGTTCACCATCGGCATCACCAAGGGCCGCTGGAACACGCTGCTGACGGCGCTGCAGCAGTTCAAGGACGACTACGACCGCAACCAGCCGCTGTGGCGCATCCTGCCGGAGTTCTGCGCCAAGCACCCGATGTACGAGCGCATGGGGCTGCGCGACCTCTGCCAGTCCATCCACCAAGCCTATGCGAAGGGCGACATCGCGCGGCTGACGACAGAGATGTACCTGTCGGACCTGCAGCCGGCGATGAAGCCGAGCGACGCCTACGCCCGGATCGCGCACCGCGAGACCGAGCGCGTGCCGATCGACGCGCTGGAGGGGCGCATCACGACCTCGCTGCTGACACCGTACCCGCCGGGCATCCCGCTGCTGATCCCGGGCGAGCGCTTCAACCGCAAGATCGTGCGCTACCTGCAGTTCGCGCGCGAGTTCAATGCGACGTTCCACGGCTTCTCGACCGACGTCCATGGGCTGGTCGAGGAGGAGGGGCCGGGCGGGGCGCGGCACTACTTCGTCGACTGCGTGAAGGACTAGCGGGCGCGGCTGGGACGCCTGCCGGCACCGGGGCATTCCCCGTCCGGCGAGGCCCCGGCTGCCTCCTAGAATGGGGCGAACCATTGCCAGGACATCGCCGATGCCCCCCACCGCACGCAAGGGCGCCGCAGCCGGCGCCGCCGCCGGCACTGCGTCAGACGCCGCCGCCGAGGCCGACGGCACGCGCGTACTGAAGAAGTACCCGAACCGGCGCCTGTACGACACGCGGTCCAGCAGCTACATCACGCTGGCCGACGTCAAGCAGATGGTGCTCGGGGCCGAGGACTTCGAGGTCCGCGACGCCAAGACGGGCGAGGACCTGACGCGCAGCATCCTGCTGCAGATCATCCTGGAGGAGGAGTCGGGCGGCGTGCCGCTCTTCTCCGCCCCGATGCTGGCCAACATCATCCGCTTCTACGGCCACTCGATGCAGGGCGCGATGGGCAGCATGCTGGAGCGCAACCTGCAGGCCTTCGCCGAGATGCAGAGCCGTCTGGTGCAGGGCCAGGCACCGCTGATGCAGAACCTGATGGGCAGCTACCTCGAGCAGTCGCGCGTGATGTTCGAGAAGATGCAGGAGCAGATGGGGCAGGCGGGCACCATCTTCCCGGGCTTTCCGCCGGGCAAGAAGTAGGGCGGTCGCGTACCGCGGGCGCCCCGGGCAACCCCCGAGCCGCGGTCGCCGGCCGGCCCCGGCCGGGCGGCGGGGCAGGTCGCCATGGCCGACAATCGCGAGATGCAGGACAAGGCCCCCACCGTCGGATTCGTGTCGCTCGGCTGCCCGAAGGCGCTGACCGACTCCGAACTCATCCTCACCCAGCTCAGCGCCGAGGGCTATGCGACGAGCAAGACCTTCGCCGGCGCCGACCTGGTGATCGTCAACACCTGCGGCTTCATCGACGACGCCGTCAAGGAGAGCCTGGACACGATCGGCGAGGCGCTGGCCGAGAACGGGCGCGTCATCGTCACCGGCTGCCTGGGTGCACGCGCCGACGCCGACGGCGCCAACCTGGTGCGCCAGGTGCACCCCAAGGTGCTGGCCGTCACCGGCCCGCACGCCACGCAGGAGGTGATGGACGCGGTGCACCGGCACGTGCCCAAGCCGCACGACCCCTTCGTCGACCTCGTGCCCGAGGTGCGTGCGCAGTTCCGCGGCGAGGCCGGCATCAAGCTGACGCCGCGCCACTACGCCTACCTGAAGATCAGCGAGGGCTGCAACCACCGCTGCACCTTCTGCATCATCCCGAGCATGCGCGGCGACCTGGTCTCGCGGCCGATCGGCGACGTGCTGAACGAGGCGCGCGCGCTGTTCGAGTCCGGCGTCAAGGAGTTGCTGGTCGTCAGCCAGGACACCAGCGCCTACGGCGTCGACCTGAAATACCGCACCGGC
>CAZQPN010000657.1:0-1933 GCA_964595215.1 uncultured Rubrivivax sp.
CAGGCCCTGCGCGACCAGGCGCCGGTTGTTGGCGTCCAGCTTCACCACGTCGGCCACCGTGCCCAGCGCGCCCACGGCCAGCAGCGCGTCGAGCCGCGGCTGCGCCGCGCCGTCGAAGCGCCCGCGCGCGCGCAGTTCGGCGCGTGTGGCCAGCAGCACGTAGAACATCACGCCCACGCCGGCCAGCGCCTTGCTCTCGAAGCCGCAATCGGGCTGGTTGGGGTTGACGATGACGTCGGCCGCCGGCAGCACGACGGCGTCGTGCTCGCGCGCCGGCAGGTGGTGGTCGGTGACCAGCACCTTCAGCCCCAGCGCGCGCGCATGCGCCACGCCGGCCAGGCTGGCGATGCCGTTGTCGACGGTGACGATCAGGTCGGGCCGGTGCGCGCGCGCCAGGTCGACGATGGCCGGCGTCAGCCCGTAGCCGTGCACCGCGCGGTCGGGCACGACGTAGTGCAGCGTGCCGGGCGCGGCGCCGAGCATCGCCAGCCCGCGCAGCGCGACGGCGCAGGCGGTGGCGCCGTCGCAGTCGTAGTCGGCGACGACGCAGATGCGCTGTCCGGCGGCGATCGTGTCGGCGAGCAGCCGCGCGGCGTCGGCCGCGCCCTTCAGCGTGTCGGGTGGCAGCAGGCGCGCCAGGCCGTCGTCGAGCTCGTCGGGCGAGCGCACGCCGCGCGCCGCCAGCAGCCGCGCCAGCAGCGGGTGCACGCCGGCCTGCTCGAGCGCGAAGGCGGTGCGCGGAGGGACGTCGCGCGTCTGCAGCCGCATCACAGGGTCTCCAGGAGGGCGGCCGGCGACGGCCGCTTCCAGCGTGCCGACACCCGCCGCCACAGTGCCGCGCGCCCCGGGTGCAGGGTCACGGCGTCGCGCTCGCCGCACAGCGTGATCGCCGCGTCCTCGGCGCGCATCGCATGGCACAGCTCGGCCAGCGGTCCGGCGTCCAGCGCCTGCCAGGCCGCCGTCCAGGCGCCCCAGTCCTCGGCCAGCGCCGGGCGGCGCAGGCGGTCGTCGACCTGCAGGTCGGGCGGCCACCCGGTGCGCTGGCCGACGCCGCAGCCGCTGAGCCAGAACGAGTTGACGGGCAGGGCGCCTGCGGCCTCGCGCGTCGCATTGATCGGGTGCTCGTGCAGGCGCATCTGGACCTCGTTCTGCAGCCGCCGCAGCAGCCTTGCCCCGGCACCTGGCGTCAGCCACGGGTCGACGTTGCGGCCGATGACGCGGTCGGGCGACGCCGTGCGCAGCATGGCCAGCGACGGGTGCGACAGGTACCAGCGCAGCGGTGCGCCCCAGACGAGCGTGAAGCCCTCGCCGTCGAACAGGTCGGCCACCGCGTCCAGCAGCGCGCGCGACGCCGTCTCGTCCAGGCCCAGCTCGTCCGGGTCGCGCATCGTCAGCTGGTCGGTGCCGAGGTGCCAGTGCGCCGGCGTCAGCAGACCCCAGGCCTGGCCGTCGACCGCCAGGCCGTCGCGTTCGGCCCACCACGCCGCCCAGGGCAGCCGGCCGTCGTCGCCCTGCAGGCCGATCAGGCGCGCCAATGCGCGCTCGTGCGGCGGCGTGAAGCTGAGCTCATCGGGCGCACCGTCCGCGGTGGGGCCGCCCGGCACCGGCAGATCGGCGCGTGCCAGCAGGGTCGACAGGTGCGGCAGCGACAGCTGTCGCATGGCCTGCCGACCGGACTCCGAGAACGGTACGGCGAAGGGGATCAGCCAGTGCATCGCGTGGATTATCCGGGCCGGGGGATCCCGTCCGGCGCCCCGAGTAGCATCGCCGCTCATGAATTGGCCCTACGAATGGCAGGTCGGCTGGCGCTACACGCGCAGCGGCCGGGCCGGGCGGCGCAACGGCTTCATCTCCTTCATCTCGGGCGTGTCGATGCTGGGCATCGCGCTGGGCGTGGCGGCGCTGATCATCGTGCTGTCGGTGATGAACGGCT
>CAZQPN010000658.1:0-1933 GCA_964595215.1 uncultured Rubrivivax sp.
AGAAGACCATCCGCAAGCACAACGGCCTGGGCATCTTCGACACCCAGAGCCCGTCCGACGTGCTGCGCCACCCGATCGGTCGCACGATGGTCGAGCAGAGCGTGACCAAGATCTTCCTGGCCAACCCGGAGGCGGTGCGCGAGGAATACGTCGACGGTTTCGGCCTCAGCCACGCCGAGTACGACATCGTGCGCAGCCTGGGCGCCCAGGGCGGCCGGCGCTTCCTGGTCAAGCAGGACCACGGCAGCGCGATCTGCGAGCTGGACCTGTCCGGCATGGACGACCTGCTCACCGTGCTGTCCGCCACCACCGACAACGTCGCGCTGCTGGACGAGATCCGCGCACGCCATGGTGACGATCCGCGTCAGTGGCTTCCCGTCCTGCAACGCGAGGTCCAGGATCGCAAGGCACGTCAGACAAGGAGGTCGACATGAACCGGATCCGAACCCTCGTCCTGGCCTTGCCGCTCGCCCTGGGCGCGGCGGCTTCCGCCGCGCAGACCGTGAAGGGCAACGAGGCGGTCTCGATGCGCGCCGATGGCGGCCAGCGGGTGCAGACGCCGCCGCTGCCCACGAGCGGCCCCATCCGCTCGGCCAGGCCCTGCATGGCCGCGGACGGATGCCACGCCGGCGCCTGGCTGATGGTCGAGACCGACGGCGGCCTGATGGAATGCACCGAGGCCTATGCCCGCCCCGGCACCTGCCGCGTGTCGACCTACGGCACCGACAAGCGCATGCGGGTCTGGGTCGTGAAGGCGGGTCCCCGCTGGCTGCAGTGCCAGTACCCCGACCTGGGCAGCAAGTGCGTCGACCTGTTCGCGCGCCCGCCCGGCAACCTGCCCTACCCGGCGCTGCAGTAGCACGGGCACACCCACCAAGAGGCCACGATGTTCACCTGGGTCGGCGCACAGTTCACCAGCATCCTGAGCACCTACGTCATCGACGTGGTGCGTGCGTTGATGGCCGCCATCACGCCGATCGCGCTGACGGCCATGACGCTGTGGGTCACCCTCTTCGGCTGGGCCGTGCTGCGCCAGGAGGTGTCCGAGACGCTGCCCGCCTTCGTCTGGAAGGTGGTCAAGATCGGCCTGGTGCTGGCCTTCGCGCTGCAGTCCGCCTTCTACATGGCCCACGTGGCCGACACGGCCGACTCGCTGGCGATGGGTGTGGCCACCACCTTCCTGCCGGCGTCGATCGACCGCGCGACCGTCACGTCGCCCTACGCCCTGCTCGACAAGTTCAACGACGACGCCAGCGCGCAGGTCTCGGACATCATGAAGGACGCCGGCATCATGCGGCTGGACCTGCTGCTGGCCGCCGCGGTGTTCTCGATCGGCTCGGTGATCTTCCTGTGCATCGCGCTGTTCGTCGTCACGCTGTCCAAGCTGCTGCTGACCTTCGTCATCGCGCTGGGCCCGCTGTTCATCCTGTGCCTGGCGTGGCGGCCGACGCAGCGCTTCTTCGACAGCTGGCTGTCAATGGTGCTGAACGCCGTCGTGCTGACCTGGTTCGCGTTCTTCGCGCTGGGCCTGAGCGCGTTCATGGGTGCGTCGATGTTCAAGGCCATCCAGGACGGCGGCGGCTTCCTCGGCGCCCACTTCAACGTGCTGGGCGAGGCCACGCGCTACTGCGTGCTGATGATCCTGATGGCGATCCTGTGCTTCCAGGCGCCGAGCCTGGCCTCCGCGCTGACCGGCGGCGCGGCGGTCCAGCAGGGCATGCAGATGCTGCAGAACGCGCTGATGATCGCCGGTCTGCGCTCCGTGGCGGCGGGTCGCGGTGCGGCCGCGGCGCCCGGGGCCGCCGGCGGCGTCGTCAGGCGCGGCGCCGGCCTGTCTGCCCGGGCCACGCAGTCTGCGGCGGCCACCGCCACCGGTCTGTCCTCCCTCTTCCTCCACGGCACGGGCCGCGCTCGCGCAGCCGCATACCGCTTC
>CAZQPN010000659.1:0-1932 GCA_964595215.1 uncultured Rubrivivax sp.
GTCGGGCGCCCAGCCCGCCGCCTCGTCGCACATGTAGTGCACCGGCGTGCCACCGGACAGCGACACCGCGGCCGTCCACAGCGGGTAGTCGGGCGCCGGCACCAGGATCTCGTCGCCGTCGTCGAGCAGCGCGTTGAGCGCCATCACGATCAGCTCGGAGGCGCCGTTGCCGAGGTAGACGTCGTCGACCGTGACGCCGGCCACGCCCTTTTCCTGCGTGTAGTGCACGACCGACTTGCGCGGCGCGAACAGACCCTTGCTGTCGGTGTAGCCGGCGGCCGCAGGCAGGTTGCGGATGATGTCCTGGACGATCTCGTCCGGCGGCTCGAGCCCGAACACGGCGAGGTTGCCGATGTTGAGCTTGATGATCTTGTGCCCCTCCTCCTCCATCAGCCGGGCCTTGTCGAGCACCGGCCCGCGGATGTCGTAGCAGACGTTGGCCAGCTTGCTGGACTTGACGATGGGCTTCATGGTGCGACCGCGCGGGCGCCCGGCGACGGGCTGGAGAGCGAAACTAGAATTATGGCTTCATGAAGTTCCAGCCTGACACTCTCCCGGGGACCAACGTGCTGACCCGTGTCGAGCCCGGACGCGTGTGGATCGGTGCAACGGCCTTCGAGCACAGCGTGATCGTGCCCTGGCAGGGCACCGTGCAGCGCTGGGCGCCGGACCGCTTCGAGGATCTCGAGGCCGCGCACTTCGCGCCCCTGGCGATGGCCGGCGCCGCCGTCGTGCTGTTCGGCAGTGGCCCGAGGCTGCGCTTCCCGTCGCCTTCCGTTCTGCGCACGCTCATCGAGGCCGGCATCGGCGTCGAGACGATGGACACCGCCGCCGCGTGCCGCACCTACAACGTGCTGGCCGCCGAGGGACGCACCGTGGTGGCCGCCCTGCTGATGGCCCGGCAGGGGGGCTGAGGCCGGGCACGTCCGTCGGCCGACCTATAATTGCGCGTTGAGCCGATCGGCAAGCAGCACCATGACCATGACACCTGTCGTCAACAAGACACTTCCCGAGTTCGAGGCCCTCGCCACCAGCGGCGTGACCTTCACGCCGCAGGCATACCTCGGCAAGACGGTGGTGCTGTACTTCTACCCCAAGGACGCCACGCCCGGTTGCACGACCGAAGCGATGCAGTTCCGTGATCGTCACAAGGACTTCGTCAAGGCCGGTGCCGTGATCTTCGGCGTGTCGCGCGACAACATGGTTTCGCACGACCGCTTCAAGCAGAACCTCGAGTTGCCGTTCGACCTGATCGCCGACACCGAAGAGAAGCTCTGCCACATGTTCGGCGTGGTCAAGAACAAGATCATGTACGGCAAGAAGGTCAAGGGCATCGAGCGCAGCACCTTCCTCATCGATCCCGAGGGCATCATGCGCGCCGAATGGCGCGGCATCAAGGTCGCCGGCCATGTCGATGACGTGCTCAAGGCCGTCAAGGCCCTGAAGACACCGGCCTGAGCGTGCCGCGTCCCGGCCGTGTCCGAATGCCGGCACGCCCGGCATAATCGGTTCGCATGCCGGTGCCCGCCCCGCCGCCCTCCTCCCCGAAGCCGCACAGATGCCTGTGCGGCTTCGTCGTTTTCAGCCTCCCCGACTTCCACGCCCCCACATGCCGCTACCCAAGCCGCCCTCGCGCAAAGCCGCCTTGCTCTCCGCATCCGACTTCGAGGCCCAGGCGGCCCCCCGGCCGCCGCGCCGCGCTGCGCGCGCCGAGCCGCGCCAGGACAGCCCGGCGCAGCAGCCGCTGGCCCTGCATGACGAAGCGCTGCCTCAGGCGGCAGCGCCGCTGACCGCCCGCCGCAGTGCCTCCACGGGTGGCGACTCGCCGACGCCGCTGCCCAGGCCTCGCACACGGTCGCCGCGCGGCACCGGGCCGGCCAAGCTCTTCGTGCTCGACACCAACGTGCTGATGCACGACCCGACCAGCCTGTT
>CAZQPN010000660.1:0-1932 GCA_964595215.1 uncultured Rubrivivax sp.
CGGAGCGCAGCCTGATCCAGACCATCGGCCGCGCGGCGCGCAACCTCAACGGCAAGGCGATCCTCTACGCCGATCGCGTCACCGACTCGATGCGCCGCGCGATCGGGGAGACCGAGCGCCGGCGCGCCAGGCAGATCGCCTGGAACACCGAGCACGGCATCGTGCCGAAGGCGCTGAACAAGAAGGTCCGGGACCTGATCGACGGCGTCGTCTCCGACAAGGCGGCCAAGGACGAGGCGCAGCGCGTCAAGGCCGTGGCCGAGCTGGAGGAGCTGTCGGAGAGAGACCTCGGCAAGCGCATCAAGGCGCTCGAGCGCCAGATGCTCGAGCACGCGAAGAACCTCGAGTTCGAGAAGGCGGCGCGTGTGCGCGACCAGCTCGCCGTGCTGCGCGAGCAGGTGCTGGGTGGCGCCGGCCACGACCTCAACGTCGTGCCGCTGGTACCGGCCGCAGGCGGGGGCGGGCGGTGAAGCGCTGGTGGGGCCGGGCGGCACCGGCGCAGCCCCCCGACATGGCGGTGCTGATGGTCTGCATGGGCAACATCTGCCGTTCGCCCACGGCCGAGGGCGTGCTGCGGGCCCGCCTTCAGGCTGCTGGGCTGGCCGGCGCCGTGCACGTCGACTCGGCCGGCACCCATGGCTACCACGTCGGTGACCCGCCGGACGTGCGCGCCCAGCGCCATGCGCGCGCACGCGGGTTCGATCTGTCCGGGCAGCGCGCGCGCCGCATCGGCGCGTCCGACTTCGACCGCTTCCAGCTGATCCTGGCGATGGACGAGGACAACCTCGCCGAACTCGAGCGCATGCGCCCGGACGGCCACCCGAACCGGCCGCGGCTGCTGTTGGAGTTCGCACCGAGGCACGCCGCGGTGCGCGCGGTGCCGGACCCGTACTACGGTGGCCCCGACGGGTTCGACCGCGTGCTCGACCTCGTCGAGGACGCGTGCGACGGCCTGCTGACCCACCTGCAGCAGCGCCTGGCCGAGGCGAAGCCCGGCCCGCGTGGGGATGCCTGAGCCGGCCCCGGGGGAACTTCCGGGGGCGATCCCGACCAAAAGACTCGGGTTCCGGTATACTTGAGTGAACCGCTCAGTTATGAATCGTCCTGGACGGGTCATGACAACGCGAATTACCGGCTGACCGGCCGGAACCGACTGCCGCTGCCGGCGCAAACCGCCTGCGCATTCCATCTGTCGAGCCGCCAGGCCACCCAAGGAGCATCCGATGCGTCTGACCACCAAGGGCCGATTCGCCGTCACTGCGATGATCGACCTCGCCTTGCGTTCCCACTCGGGGCCGGTGGCGCTGGCCGCGATCAGCCAGCGCCAGCAGATCTCGCTTTCGTACCTGGAGCAACTGTTCGGCAAGCTGCGCCGGCACGAGCTGGTCGAAAGTACGCGCGGGCCGGGCGGCGGCTACTCGCTCGGCCGCGCGGCAGGCGAGATCACGGTGGCCGACATCATCGTCGCCGTCGATGAGCCGATCGACGCCACGGGCTGTGGTGGCAAGGAGAACTGCATGGGCGACGACACCGGGCGCTGCATGACGCACGACCTGTGGTCGAGCCTGAACGCCAAGATGATCGAGTACCTCGACTCGATCTCGCTGAAGAAGCTGGTCGACGACCAGATCGCGCGCGGCGTCTCGATCGAGGAGGCGCCGGTCAAGCGTGCCATCTCGAGCGCGCCGGTCGTCAAGCCGATCAAGGTGACGGCGCCGAACTCGGTGTTCGCCCTCGGTTCGGCGCTGACCAAGTGAACGCGGGCGTGCCAGCCACCTGAAACAAGAACCGATCCCAGACCCGACCATGACACCGCATCTGCCCATCTACTTCGACTACGGCGCGACGACACCGGTGGATCCGCGCGTCGTCGACGCCATGATCCCTTGGCTGCGCGAGCACTTCGGCAACCCGGCCTCCCGCAGCCACGCC
>CAZQPN010000661.1:0-1604 GCA_964595215.1 uncultured Rubrivivax sp.
CCCGGGCCGCCGCCGCCGTGCGGGATGCAGAAGGTCTTGTGCAGGTTCAGGTGGCTGACGTCGCCGCCGAACTCGCCCGGCGCGGCCAGCCCGACGAGGGCGTTCATGTTCGCGCCGTCGATGTAGACGCGGCCGCCGTGGCGGTGGATGAGCGCGCACAGGTCGCGCACGTTGCGGTCGAACACGCCATAGGTGCTCGGGTAGGTGATCATGATCGCGGCCAGGTTGGCGCTGTGCTGCTCGCACCTGGCCTGCAGGTCGGCCATGTCGATCGCGCCCAGGGCATCGCACTTCACGACCACGACCTGCATGCCGACCATCTGCGCGCTCGCCGGGTTGGTGCCGTGCGCCGACTCGGGGATCAGGCAGATGCGGCGATGCCCTTCGCCGCGCGCGCGGTGCCAGCCGCGGATCGCCAGCAGGCCGGCGTACTCGCCCTGCGAGCCGGCGTTGGGCTGCAGGCTGATGCCGGCGTAGCCGGTGGCCTGGCTGAGCCACGCCGTCAGCTGGGCATTCAGCTCGGCGTAGCCGGCGAGCTGGTCGGCTGGCGCGAACGGGTGCGCGTGAGCGAACTCGGGCCAGGTGATGGGGATCATCTCGGCCGTCGCGTTGAGCTTCATCGTGCACGAGCCGAGCGGGATCATGCTGCGGTCCAGCGCAAGGTCCTTGTCCGACAGGCTGCGGATGTAGCGCAGCATCTCGGTCTCGCTGTGGTGGGTGTTGAAGACCGGGTGCGTCAGGAAGGCGCTGCTGCGGCGCAGGACCTCGGGGATCAGCGGTTCGATACCCTTTTCGAACGCCTCGATCGTCGGCAGTGCCTGGCCCGGGGCGGCGAACACGGCCCACAGCGCGCGGATGTCGTCGCGCGTCGTCGTCTCGTCGAGTGCGATGCCAACCTGGCGATCGCCCCACTGCGCAAATCGGCGCAGGTTCATGCCGGCGTCGAGCGCCCGCTGCACGACCGCGCCGGTGGCGTCGCCGGTGTCCACGGAAATAGTGTCGAAGGCCGTCGGCGTCAGCACCCGCGCACCGAGCGCGCGCAGGCCGTGGGCCAGAATCGCGGTGTAGCTGGCCACGCGACGCGCTATGCGCTTCAGGCCCTCAGGCCCGTGGTAGACCGCATACATGCCGGCGATGACCGCCAGCAGCACCTGCGCGGTGCAGATGTTCGAGGTCGCCTTCTCGCGCCGGATGTGCTGCTCGCGCGTCTGCAGCGCCAGCCGGTAGCCCGGGTCGCCGTGGGCGTCGATGCTGGCGCCGACCAGGCGGCCGGGCATCTGGCGCTTGAACTCGTCACGGCAGGCCAGGTAGGCGGCGTGCGGGCCGCCGGCGCCCATCGGCACCCCGAAGCGCTGCGTGCTGCCGACCGCGATGTCGGCGCCGAGCTCGCCCGGAGGCACCAGCAGCGTCAGCGCCAGCAGGTCGGCCGCCACGATGTAGGCGGCGCCGTGCCGGTGCACGCGCTCGGCTTCGCCGCGCAGGTCGTGCAGCGTGCCGTCGGTCGACGGATACTGCTCGACGACGGCGAAGAAGTCGCCGGCGTCGACCTTGGCATTCCAGTCGTCGAGCGAGATCGCGAGGTCGACGCGCAGACCCAGCGGCTC
>CAZQPN010000661.1:1614-1929 GCA_964595215.1 uncultured Rubrivivax sp.
CGGATGACCTCGATCGTCTGCGGGTGGCAGTCGCCGGCGACGAGCACGGTGTCGCTGCGGCTCTTGACGCTGCGCTTGGCGAGTGTGACCGCCTCGGCCGCCGCCGTGGCCTCGTCGAGCATCGACGAGCCGGCCACCGCCAGCCCGGTCAGGTCGGTGACCATGGTCTGGAAGTTGACCAAGGCCTCCAGCCGGCCCTGGCTGATCTCGGCCTGGTAGGGCGTGTAGGCTGTGTACCAGGCCGGGTTCTCGAGGATGTTGCGCAGGATGACGCCCGGCGTGTGCGTGCCGTGGTAGCCCTGGCCGATGAAGCTC
>CAZQPN010000662.1:0-1927 GCA_964595215.1 uncultured Rubrivivax sp.
GGTTGGGCGACACCGGCTGCGGGGTCACGCGCGGTGGCTCGATGAGGCGGAAATCGGCACCGGCGGCGGTCTCGAGCTGACCGGTCATCTCGGCCTGCTGACGCCGGGCGATCAGTGTGTCGTAGTTGCTCTTGGAGATCGCGTAGTCGCGGTTCATCGCGGCCAGCTCGGCCTCGCGCTGGGGCGCTTCACGGACGGCCAAGCGGGCCTGGTCGAAACGGCTGGACAGCTCGGCCACCCGCCCGCGCAGCGCCGAGAGCTGGACCTCGGTCGTCGCCAGCATGCGATTGAGCTCGGCGATCACCGGGTTCTCGGCGTCGGCGGCCGACGTGCCCGCGGCCTTGGCGGCCTCCTCGGCCGCCTTGCGCAGCTCGGCGAGCTCCTGCTTCTTCTGCGCCTCGAGGTCGGCGATCAGGCGCCGGGCGCTGATGACGTCCGGGTGCTGGTCGGTGAAGCGCTGCAGCAGCTGGTCCAGGTTGGTCTGCAGGCCCTGGATGCGCGCGTCGAGCTCCGGGGTGGCCAGTGCCGCCCCGCCCATCCCGCCCAGGCCACCCAGCAGGCTGGACGATGACGACGTCGGGTTCTTGCGCTCCTGCTCGACCTGCGCCTTCACGGCATCGCGCATGTTCTCGGCCTCGCGCAACTGCAGCCGTGCGTCCTGCAGCTGGTTGCGCAGGGTCGACAGGCGGGTGGCGGCGTCGCCGCCCTCGGTCGACTGCAGGTCCAGGTTGCGGATGCGGAAGTCCAGGATGCGGGCCTCGGCCTCGGCCAGCTTGGCCTCGAAGCCGCGGATCTGCTCGTCGATGAAGGTCTTGGCCTGCGCCGAATCGCTGCGCGTCGCGCCCAGGCTGGACTCGACGAACATCGACACCATCGACTGGATCACGCGCTTGGCGCGGTCCTGGTCCTCGTGCTGGTAGGACAGGTTGAAGATGTTGTCGCCGCGCGCGCGGTTGATCTTGATGTCCTTGAGCAGCCCTTCGATCAGCTTGTCCTGCTCGGGCTTGGTCGTCAGGCCGAGGTCCAGGTCGGCCATGCGCACCAGCTTCTCCAGCGTCGGGCGCGTCAGCAGCGTGCGGCTGAGCATCGCGACCTGCTGCTCGACGTTGGGCTGGATCGCCAGGCCCGACATCAGCGGCTTGAGGATGGACTCGGTGTCGACGTAGATGCGCGCCGAGGCCTCGTACTGGTTCGGGATGCGGAAAACGAAGATGGTGGCCGCGACGGCAACGATCCAGGCGACGACGACGGCGGCCCAGCGGAAGCGCCACATGCCGCGCAGGATGGCGCTGGCCTGGACGAGGAGTTCATGCATGGCGGGGGGCTCCGGCGGGGCTCTGGCGGACGACGACGATGACGCCGGCGGCGGTCAGAACAGGCTTTCGGGGATGATCAGGATGTCGCCCGGCTTGACATCGACGTTGGCCGACACGTCGCCGCGCTTGATCAGGTCCTTCAGGCGCACCGAGTACTGCTGGTTGCCCTCGGAGGTGCGCAGGATGGTCGCCTTGTTGCCGTCGGCGAAGTCGGTCAGCCCGCCGACCGCGATCATCAGGTCGAGCAGCGTCATGTTCTGCTTGTAGGGCAGGAACTGCGGCCGCGCGGCCTCGCCGACGACGCGGATCTGCTCGCTGTACGGGCCGACGAAGCCGCTGACGATCACGGTGACGACCGGGTCGCGCACGTACTTGCCGAGCTCCTTCTCGATGTCGCGCGCCAGCTGGGTGGGCGTCTTGCCCTGGGCGACGAGCTCGTCGATCAGCGGCGTGGTGATCTTGCCGTCCGGCCGCACCGCGACCGACATCGACACCTCGGGGTTGCGCCAGACGACGATGTTGACGCTGTCGCCGGCACCGATGATGTAGGTGTAGTCGGGGGTGGCGGCGGCGACGGGCGCGGGGGGATGGGCCGGGCCGGTGGCGCAGGC
>CAZQPN010000663.1:0-1920 GCA_964595215.1 uncultured Rubrivivax sp.
GGCCCGGCCGTCACCCCGCTGTACAAGATAATCAACATCGTCTCGCGGCGGATCGTGCCGCTGCTGCCGGTGGCCGGCGCCTGATCCCGCCGCAAATCGGCCCGGGGCCATCGCCCCCGCGACTGCAACGGCCCGCCCTCCCGGCGGGCCGTTCTTCATGGGGTGCTGCCGATGACGCGTTCGCCGCCCACCGCCGGCGACGGCCGGCGACAATCGCGCCATGTCCCAGTACTTCGAGGTCCACCCGCAGAACCCGCAGCCGCGACTGCTCAAGCAGGCTGCGCAGATCCTGCACGGCGGCGGCATCGTCGCGGTGCCGACGGACTCGAGCTACGCGCTCGCCTGCCACCTCGACGACAAGGCCGCCGCCGAACAGCTGCGCCGACTGCGCGAGGTCGACGACAAGCACCACCTGACGCTTCTCTGCCGCGACCTGTCGGCGCTGTCGAACTACGCCCGCGTCGACAATCGACAGTACCGGATGCTCAAGGCCACCACGCCGGGCCCCTACACCTTCATCCTCGAAGCGACGAAGGAGGTGCCGCGTCGGCTGTCGCACCCGTCGCGCCGCACCATCGGCCTGCGCGTGCCCGACCACCCGGTGCTGCAGGAGCTGCTGGCGCTGTTCGGCGAGCCGCTGCTGGCGACGACGCTGATCCCGCCGGGCGAGACCGAGCCGATGAACGACCCGCAGGAGATTCGCGACCGCTTCCAGAAACGGCTGCAGGCGGTGATCGACGCCGGCGCCTGCCCGATGCAGCCGACCACCGTGGTCGACCTGACCGGCGATGCACCCGAGCTTCTGCGCGAGGGCCGAGGCGACCCGGCACGCCTGGGGCTCTGAGCGCCGCCGGTCGCCGGTGCGTCGCCGGCGCGGTCATGGCCGGGCCGGGCAGCGCCGCCGTCCAGCGTGGCCAGTCTCTTTGCCGGCCAGCTTCCTGGACGATCGGCCGTGCTTTCCCTTTCAGACCGCCGCGGTGACGATGACCTCGATCCGCCACTCCGGGCGCGCCAGCGCGGCCTGCACCGTCGCGCGCGGCGGTGCGTTGCCGGCCGCCACCCAGGCCTCCCAGACCTCGTTCATCGCCGCGAAGTCAGCCAGGTCGGCCAGGTAGATCTGGGCCCGCAGGATGCGTGACTTGTCGCTGCCGGCACGCGCCAGCAGCGAATCGATGGCCGCCAGCACCTGCCCCGTCTGACCTCGGATGTCGGCGCTGGCGTCCTCGGCCACCTGGCCTGCAAGGTAGACGACGCCCTGGTGCACGGCCATCTCCGACATGCGGGTGCCGACGTCGAAACGCTGGATGCTCATCGATGCCCCTTCTTGCCGTGCGGATGCCGCGGCGCGGCCGAGCGGTGGCCGCCGGCCGGACCGTGCGTGCCCGGCGCGCCCGGCTTGTGCCCGATCCGGCTCTCGGTGCCGGCCAGCAGCTTGCGGATGTTGGCCTCGTGGCGCCAGATCAGCAGCACGCTCATCGGCACGATCGCCGCCATGGCCGGCCCGCCGCCCCAGACCAGCATCTGGTAGAACGGCGCAAACGCCGCCGCCACGATGGCCGCCAGCGACGAGTAGCGGAAGAAGACCGCCACCAGCAGCCAGCTCGCCAGCGTCGCGACCCCCAGCAGCGGATTCAGCGCCAGCAGCACGCCGGCCGCGGTGGCCACCCCCTTGCCGCCCTTGAAGCGGAAGAACAACGGCCACAGGTGACCGACGAAGGCGGCCAGCCCGACCAGCGCCACCGACGTCTCGCCGAGCCCGAAGCGCGGGCCGACCACCAGCGCCAGCATCACCGGCACGTAGCCCTTCAGCGCGTCGAGCGCCAGCGTCAGGACGGCGGCCGCGCGGCTGCCCGAGCGCAGCACGTTGGTCGCACCCGGATTGCCCGAGCCGTAGCTGCGCGGATCGGCCAGGCCCATCGT
>CAZQPN010000664.1:0-1919 GCA_964595215.1 uncultured Rubrivivax sp.
CCGAGCTGGCGCACGGCGAGGGCCTGCAGGCGCACGCGCAGGCGGCCGAGATGCGGCTCGGCGCGGCACCTGCCGCGGACGCGCCGGCGCCGGCGGCCGCGCTGCAGGGCGTTTCGGTGCGGCCGGTGGACGAGGGCAACGTCGACCGGCTCGTCGTGCTCGCCGTCGAGCCCGAGCAGCGGGCGCTGGTGGCGTCCGTGGCCCAGTCGCTGGCGCAGGCGGCCTACCGCGCGCCGGCGCGGCCGATGGCGCTCTGCCGAGACGGGGATCCGGTCGGTCTGCTGCTGCTGTGGGACAGCCGCATCGACCCCGACGAGCCGGCCGACCAGCTCACCGTGTGGCGGCTGATCGTCGACGCGAGGCACCAGCGCCGGGGCGTCGGCCGCGCGGCGATGGCCTGGGTGGTCGACGAGGCGCGCCGGCTCGGCGTGGCGCGCGTCGCGCTGTCGCACCAGATGCGGCCCGGCCACGCCGGCCCCTTTTACGAGCGCCTGGGCTTCCGCTACACCGGCGAGGTCGAGGACGGCGAGCACCTGATGACCCTCGAATTGGACCGCGAAGGATGACCCCCGAGCCCGAACCGACGCCGACCGCCCTCGACGAGGCCGCGCTGCGCGCGCGCATCCAGGCCACGATCCGCCAGGACGTGCAGTCGATGGCCGCCTACGCCGTGCAGCCGAGCGCCGGCATGGTCAAGCTCGACGCGATGGAGAACCCCTTCGAGCTCTCGCCGGCGCTGCGCGAGCAGCTCGGCCGGCGCCTCGCCGCGGTGCCGCTGAACCGCTACCCCGGCGCCCGCACCGAGGACCTGCGGGGTGCGCTGGCCGCGTTCGCCGAGCTGCCCGAGGGCTGCGGGCTGATGCTGGGCAACGGCTCGGACGAGCTGATCGACATGCTGTCGGTGGCGTGCATGACGCCCGGCGCGACCATCCTGGCGCCGCTGCCCGGCTTCGTGATGTACGAGCTGTCGGCGCGCCTGCGCGGGTTGAAGTTCGTCGGCGTGCCGCTGACGGCCGCGTTCGAGCTCGACGCCGAGGCAATGCTGGCCGCGATCGAACGCGAGCGGCCGGCGCTGACCTACCTCGCCTACCCCAACAACCCGACCGCCAACCTGTGGGACGACGCGGTGATCGAACGCATCGTCGACGCCGTTGGCCGCCAGCAGGGGCTGGTGGTGATCGACGAGGCCTACCAGCCGTTCTCGTCGCGCACCTGGATGCAGCGCATGGCCGACCACCCGCACGTTCTGGTGATGCGCACCTTGTCGAAGTTCGGTCTGGCCGGCGTGCGGCTCGGGTACCTGTGCGGGGATCCGGTGCTGATCGACGAGATCGACAAGGTGCGTCCGCCCTACAACGTCAGCGCGCTGAACGCGGAGGCCGCCCTGTTCGCGCTCGAGAACGCCTATGCCTTCGCGCAGCAGGCGGCGATCCTGCGCGACGAGCGCGCGCGGCTGCAGATCGCCTTCGCCGCGATGGACGGGGTCACGCCCTTCCCCAGCGAGGCCAACATGATCCTGGTGCGCGTGCCCGACTCGGCGCGCGCCTTCGACGGCCTGAAGGCGCGCGGCGTGCTCGTCAAGCACATCGCCGGCCTGCACCCGCTGCTGGCGAACTGCCTGCGCATCACCGTCGGCACCCCCGACGAGAACACGCGCCTGATCGACGCGCTGAAAGCGAGCCTCTGACATGCGACAGCCCCCAGCTCACTTCGTTCGCGCCCCCCGAGGGGGCGCGTCAGGCCCTTCGGGCGGCCGGGCGGACCTGACATGAACCGAGCGGCCGAGGTCCGGCGGGACACGAAGGAAACGCAGATCCGCGTGCGGGTCGATCTCGATGGCACGGGGCGGTCGACGCTGGCCACCGGCATCGGCTTCTTCGACCACATGCTCGACCAGATCGCGCGCCACGGCCTGATCG
>CAZQPN010000665.1:0-1919 GCA_964595215.1 uncultured Rubrivivax sp.
CCTACGTCAGCCTGCGCCGCAAGAAGCAGTTCGCGATGGTCGGGCCGGCGACGAAGGACCAGATCGAGATCGGCCTGAACGTGAAGGCGCTGCCGGTCGACCCGCGGCTGAAGGCGCAGCCGCCGGGCGGCATGTGCCAGTTCAAGCTGCGGCTGTCGAGCCCGGACGAGGTCGACACCGCGCTGGTGGGCTGGTTGCGGGCGGCTTACGACGCAGCCGGCTGAGCCGCACCCGCGCCGGCCCGGCTGGCGGCCTTCACGCCCTCGTGCCGCCCCGCGTTGCGTGCGGTTTGGCACCGGTGGAGCAGGTGCCGTGCACACCCCGCCGGCCACGCGTGTGCACCTGCGGTGCTAAGCTGGCCCAAGGTTTTCAGGAGTCCACTTCATGCCCGGCCTGCGCCCCGACGTCGATCCCGACGGCCTGCTCGAGTATTCGGTCGTCTACACCGACCGTTCGCTCAACCACATGTCCAAGAAGTTCCAGCAGGTCATGCGGGACGTCTCGGCGACGCTGAAGGAGGTCTACGGCGCGCGCTCGGCGGTCATCGTTCCCGGCAGCGGCAGCACCGGCATGGAGGCCGTGGCGCGCCAGTTCGCCACCGGCCGGCGCTGCCTGATCGTGCGCAACGGCTGGTTCAGCTACCGCTGGACGCAGATCCTGGAGATGAGCGGCATCGCGCCCGACCCGGTGGTGATGAAGGCGCGCCGCGTGGGCACCGGGCCGACCGCGCCCTTCGCGCCGGCGCCGATCGACGAGGTCGTGGCCACGATCCGCGAGACGCGGCCGGCGCTCGTCTTCGCGCCGCACGTCGAGACCTCGGCCGGGCTGATGCTGCCCGACGCCTACCTGCGCGCGCTGGCCGACGCCGTGCACGCGGTGGGCGGCCTGCTGGTGCTGGACTGCATCGCCAGCGGCGCGGCCTGGGTCGACATGCGCGCCACCGGCGTCGACGTGCTCGTCAGCGCGCCGCAGAAGGGCTGGAGCAGCACGCCTTGCGCCGGCCTCGTGATGCTGTCGGACCTGGCGCGCGAGCGCATCGACGCCACCGCCAGCAGCAGCTTCTCGCTCGACCTGAAGAAGTGGCTGCAGATCATGGAGACCTACGAGGGCGGCGGCCACGCCTACCACGCGACGCTGCCGACCGACGGCCTGGTGCAGCTGCGCGACGTGATGGCCGAGCTGCGCGCCTTCGGCTTCGAGGCCGCGCGGCAGGCGCAGGCGACGATCGGCCGCCAGGTGCGCGCGATGCTCGCCGAGCGCGGCATCGCCAGCGTCGCGGCGCCGGGCTTCGAGGCCTCGGGCGTGGTCGTCTGCTACACCGACCGTGCCGACTGGCAGAACACCAGCGCCTTCGCCGCCCAGGGCCTGCAGATCGCCGCCGGCGTGCCGCTGGCCTGCGATGAGGGGCCGGACTACAAGGCCTTTCGCATCGGCCTGTTCGGCATCGACAAGTGGATGAACGTCGAGCGGACGGTCCAGACGCTGCGCGGGGCGCTCGACAAGCTGGGCTGACGCGGCCCGGGCGCCGCGCCCCGGCGTCGCATCACAGGTCGGTGCGCAGCCGCCAGATCTCCGGGAACAGCACGGTGTCGAGCATCTTGCGCAAGTAGCCGACCCCGCTGGTGCCTCCGGTGCCGCGCTTGAAGCCGATGATGCGCTCGACCGTGGTCACGTGCCGGAAGCGCCACAGGCGGAACGCGTCCTCGATGTCGGTCAGCTCCTCGCCGAGCTGGTACAGGTCCCAGTGCCGCGACGGGTCGCGGTAGACCTGCAGCCACGCGGCCTCCACCTCGTCGCTCGCCTCGTAGGGCCGCGTCCAGTCGCGCTCGACGTGGCTGGCGGGCACCGGCAACCCGCGCCGCGCCAGCAGCCGCAGCGCCTCGTCGTACAGCGACGGCGCGCGCCACGCGGCCTCGACT
>CAZQPN010000666.1:0-1915 GCA_964595215.1 uncultured Rubrivivax sp.
ACGCCGGGCACGAAGGCGGCCAGGAACAGCGTCGACGCCGACACGCCGAGCACCAGGCCGATGATGATGTAGGCGATCGACGGCGGGATCAGGATGCCCGTGCAGGCGCCCGAGGCCACCAGCGCGCAGGCGTAGGGCTTGGGGTAGCCGCGTTCGACCAGGCGTGCCATCGTCAGCCGCCCGACGGCGGCCGCGTCGGCGGCGTCCGAGCCGGAGATGCAGGCGAACAGTCCGCAGCCCATCACGGTGGAGGTGCCGAAGCCCGAGCGCATCCAGCCGAAGGTGGCCTCGGCGAAGTTGAGCAGCTTTTCGCCCAGACCGGTGCGCACCATCGCGTCGCCGGTCAGCACGAACAGCGGGATGGCGATCAGCGCGAAGCTGTCGACGCCCTCGAACAGCGCTTCGCCGATCAGCGTCAGCGGCAGCGCCTGCGTGGTGGCGAGCATCGCGAAGGTGCCCAGCCCCATCGCGATCCAGAACGGGACCCCGACGATCAGCAGCGCGACCAGGCCGAGGATGGAAAGGACGACGGCGTTCATCTCAGTGGCGCCCTTCCGTCTGAAGCCGCTGGGCGCCCTCTCGGGGGGCCGCGAGCCATGGCGAGGTGGGGGGTCTCATGTCACTCCTCGAACATCGCCTTGCCGGCGAAGACCTCGTCGCCGCGCATCAGGTCGCGCAAATCGCGCCGCATCGCCTGCAGCGAGCGGAAGATCACGAGCGCGAAACCGATCGGCACCGCGGCCTCGACCCAGGCCTTGTTCACGCGCAGCACCGGCGTCGCGGCGTCGAACTGCAGCAGCTGCTGGATGGTGTGCATGCTCCAGTACAGCGCGACGCAGGCGAAGGCGATCGTGGCCACCTCACCAAACAGGTACAGCCCGGCGCGCAGCCGCGGCCCGGCGGCGCGCAGCACGAAGTCGAAACGGATGTGGGCCCGTTCCCGCACCGCGTACGCCGCGCCGATCCAGCCCAGGTAGATGAAGGCGTAGCGCGCCGCCTCCTCGCCCCAGGCCGACGAGTAGCTGAGCACGAAGCGGCGCACCACCTCCTGCACGATGACGATGCAGCAGAAGGCGTAGAACACCAGCATCGCCCAGCGCTCGGCGTCGCGGTCCAGGCGCTGCAGAAATGTGGTCGGTGGATGGGTCATGGGCGTGGCGCCGCCACGGGCAGGCCGGGTGGCCTGCCCGCGCCGCGGCGGGGTCGGAGGGTCTGGGGGGAACGCGGCCGGGGCGGCCGGCCGCGCACGTTCAGAGCTTGAAGTCGGGGACCGTGATGGGCCCCTGCGTGTTGGCGGCCACCTTGAAGCGCTCGAAGGCCTCCATCGAGCCGGCGAACTGGAGCTTGAACTCGTCGTACTCCTTGCGCTGCTCGCCACAGGTGTCCATCCACTGCTTCATCTCGTCGGCGGTGGGGTTGTAGAAGCTGCAGCCGCCCTCGCGCAGCAGGCGCATCGACTCGGCGCGCGCCTTCTCGATCTGGGCGAAGGTCTCGATCTGGGTCTTGGTGTTGGCGTCGTCGAACGCGGTGCGCAGGTCGGCCGGCAGCTCCTGGTACCACGCGGCGTTGGCGGCGAACATCTGTGCGTCCGGCACCGAGCGGATGTAGGAGATGTGGTCCAGCAGGCCCACGAAGCCGAAGGTGGCCAGCGCCGAGATCGCCGGATCCAGGCCGTCGGCCACGCCCTGCTTGATCGCGGTCGGGGTTTCGCCCCAGGCGACGACGGTCGGGTTGGCGCCGGCCAGGCGGTAGAAGGTCTGCAGCAGCTTGGACGGCGGCACGCGCATCTTCATGCCCTGCATGTCCGATGGCGTCTTGACGAGCTTGAAGCCCTTGCGGCTGGCGATGGTGCGCGGGTCGACCGTGAAGTAGAACAGCGGCTTGTAGCCCTTGGCCATCACCTTGGGCGTGATCT
>CAZQPN010000667.1:0-1900 GCA_964595215.1 uncultured Rubrivivax sp.
CATCGCCGCGACGGCGACGAAGGCCAGGCCGAAGCGCGGATCGGGCAGCGCAGCCACCAGCGCGCCGACCACCAGCGCCCCGGCGCCGGCGGTCAGCGCCCAGGCGGCACGTGGCGTGCGCAGCGCGCCGCCGTCGATGCCGCGGAACAACGCCGCCGGGCTGACCGTCAGCGCGCGGCCGAGCGCCGGCAGCGCGAAGGCGGCGGCGGTCAGGACGCCGAAGCCGGTGGCCACGAGCAGCGGCACGATCAGCTCGGCCGCCGACGCCGCCAGCGGCACCTGCGCCGCCGCCACCTGCAGCCCGGCCAGCGCCAGCGCGCCACCGGCCAGCGCGCCGGCCAAGCTGGCAGCCGCGGCCAGCATCAGCACCTGCAGCAGTACCACCGTCGCCAGCCGGGCGTCGCGCAGGCCGAGCGCGCGCAGCGTCGCCAGCGTGCCCAGCTTGCCATCCAGGTAGGCGCGCACGCTGTTGAAGACGCCCAGTCCGCCGATGAACAGCGCCGAGAAGCCCACCAGCAGCAGGCCCGATCCGATCTGGCCCAGCACCTCGGCGACGCGGTCGCTGCGGTCGTCGACGGTGCGCACCTCGGCGCGCAGGTCGGGGAAGGCGTCGAAGAAGGCGTCGCGCCAGGCGGCGGGGGACGCGTCGGTGCGCACGCGGTAGCGGTACTCGACCCGGCTCAGCGGCTGCACGAGGCCGGTGGCGGCCAGGCCGCCGTCGGACACCAGCACCGGGCCGCCGCGCCACTCGGCGCGCAGGCCGCGGTCGGGCTGGCTGAGCACCCGCGCGCGCACCTCGAGCTCGGCGTCGCCGACCTCGACGCGGTCGCCCGGCGCCAGCGCCAGCCGTTGCGCCAGCAAGGCGTCGAGCGCGATGCCCCAGCGGCCGTCGCGCTGCGCCAGCGTCTCGGCCAGCGGCCCGGCGGGCTGCATCTCCAGCGTCCCGACCAGCGGATAGCGCGCGTCGGCACTCTGCAGCTCGACCAGCATCGCGCGGCCGTCGGCGCGGCGCAGCATCGTGCGCAGCTCGACCAGGCGCGAGACCTCGCCGCGCTGGCCCATCCAGTCCAGCACGGCCGGGTCCAGCGGCTGGCGGTGCTCGACCTCCAGGTCGCCGCCGAACAGCGCGCGCACATCGGCCTGCATCGACGCCGACACCTGCCGGTAGAGCCCGCCGCCGGCGGCCACCAGCGCCACGCCCAGCATCAGGCAGGCGGCGAACACCCACAGCGGCCGCCCGCCGGCGCGCAGGTCGCGCCAGGCGAGGTCAAGCAGGAAACGCATCGGCCGGGTCCGGTGTCGGCGATCGGGCCGATCCGGCTGCGCCCGCTTCGCGCAAGCGGCCATCGTGCAGATGCAGCACGCGGTCGCAGCGGGCCGCGAAGTCCAGATCGTGCGTCACCAGCACCATCGTCGCGCCACTGTCGCGGTGCAGCTCGAACAGCAGCTCGCGCACGATCGCACCGGTGTGGTCGTCCAGGTTGCCGGTCGGCTCGTCGGCCAGCAGCACGCGCGGCTGGTGCACCAGCGCGCGCGCGATCGCCACCCGCTGCTGCTCGCCACCCGACAGCTGGCTCGGGTAGTGCCCCAGCCGCGTGCCCAGCCCGACGCGCTTCAACAGCGCCCGCGCGCGCGGCAGCGCGTCGGCGGCACCGGCGATCTGCAGCGGCAGCGCGACGTTGTCGAGCGCGCTCAGGCTGGGCAGCAGGTGGAAGGACTGGAAGACGATGCCGACGTGGTCGCGCCGCAGGTCGGCCAGCGCGTCGCGATCGAGCGCCGCCAGGTCGGTGCCGGCCACCACGACGCGGCCGGCGCCCGGGCGCTCCAGCCCGGCCAGCAGCAGCAGCAGCGAGCTCTTGCCCGAGCCCGACGGCCCGGCGACGGCCACGCTCTGGCCGGC
>CAZQPN010000668.1:0-1900 GCA_964595215.1 uncultured Rubrivivax sp.
GCATGGTGCCGCGCATGATGGGCCCGACCGCCGGCGGCATGATCAAGGCCTGGTGCGAGGCCAAGGGCGTGAACGTGCACACCGGCGCGCGCGTCGACGCCATCGAGCGCGATGCCACGCCGGTCATGAAGGTCCGGCTGTCCACCGGCGAGACGCTGCCCGCCGACCTCGTCATCAGCGCCACCGGCGTCAAGCCCAACATCGGCTTCCTCGAGGACAGCGGCGTGCGCTGCCTGGTCGGCGTGCTGACCGACGAGCACCTGCAGACCAGCGTGCCCGGCATCTACGCCGCCGGCGACTGCGCCGAGGCATTCGACAAGGTCACCGGCAAGACCATCGTCAGCGCGATCCAGCCAAACGCCGCCGAACAGGCCCGCGTCGCGGCGCTGAACATGGCCGGCCGGCCGGCCGAGCTGAAGGGCGTCACGCAGATCAACGTGCTCGACACGCTGGGCCTGATCTCGGCCAGCTTCGGCCAGTGGGACGGCGTGCCCGGCGGCCAGCACGTCGAGCTGACCGACAAGGCGGCCGGCCGCCACCTGAGCCTGCAGTTCGACGGCGACCGCCTGGTCGGCTGCAATGCGATCGGCTGGACCGAGCACGTCGGCGTGATGCGCGGCCTGGTCGAGGGCCAGGTGCGCCTGGGCGAGTGGAAGGACAGGCTGCTGGCCGACCCGACACTGCTGATGGAGGCCTACTTGGCAAGTGCCCAGGCGCAGGCGCAGCATGCGCTGGTGAAGGCCTGACGACCCCGGGCCGAACGCAGTGCCCGTGACACCATGAAGATCACCTTCAAGCTCTACGCCATGCTCGGCGACTACCTGCCGGCCGATCGCCGCACCGGCAACGCGATGACGCTGGAGATCCGGCCCGGGGACACCATCGCCAAGGTCATCGAGCCCTTCGGGCTGCCGATGAAGCTGGTCCACCTGGTACTGGTCAACGGCGTGTACATCGCCCCCGACCAGCGCGCCACGCACGCGCTCGCCGACGGCGACGTGCTGGCCATCTGGCCGCCGATCGCCGGCGGCTGAGTGGCGCTGCTGCGCCCCTTCGAGCCCGCGTTCGAGCGCGAGCAGGGCTGCACCGAGGCCGAGTGGCTGTCGTGGCTGCCGGGCGCAGTGCGCGACCACGCCTGGCACCGCAGCGCGCCGGACCAAGCCGTCGTCGAGATCGACGGCGGCCGCCTGCACCTACGCTGGCAGGTGCTGCCGCCGCGCCAGATCGCGCTGATCCGCATGCCGCGGCTGGCGGTCGGCTACCGCTTCGACGGCGTCGACGCCGAGGCGCGCAGCCGCTTCATGCGCTACTTCGACCTCTACCTGCAGCGCGGCGGCGGCTGAGCAGGCGCCTGGCCCCGCCCGGCCGGCCACGCAAGACCGGCCGGCGGTAGCCGCCGCTCCTACAATCCCGGGCCATGTCCGCCGCCGCCCCCGCCCGCAAGCTCTTCGTCACGACGGCGCTGCCCTACGCCAACGCGCCCTTCCACATCGGCCACATGATGGAGTACATCCAGGCCGACATCTGGGTGAGGCTGCAACGCATGCGGGGACACGAAGTGCACTTCGTCTGCGCCGACGACGCGCACGGCGCGCCCATCATGATCGCGGCCGAGAAGGCCGGGCTCAGCCCGCAGGACTTCGTCGCCGGCATCGCCGCCGGCCGCCGCCAGTACCTCGACGGCTTCCACATCGGCTTCGACAACTGGCACTCGACCGACGGGCCCGAGAACCACGAGCTGGCGCAGTCGATCTACCTCGCGCTGCGCAAGCAAGGCCTGATCTCCGAGCGCACCATCGAGCAGTTCTACGACCCGGTCAAGGGCATGTTCCTGCCCGACCGCTACATCAAGGGCGAGTGCCCCAAGTGCGGCGCCAAGGACCAGTACGGCGACTCCTGC
>CAZQPN010000669.1:0-1898 GCA_964595215.1 uncultured Rubrivivax sp.
AAGATCATCGAGGCGACCTTGCCGCGGAAGTCCGCCAGCGCTGCGGGCGACAAGGCCAGCACGTCGTGCGCGCCGACGCGCATGTGCCCGGCCATCTGCGTGCGCCGCGGCGGGTGCAGCCGCAGCAGCGAGCGCAACGTGACGCTCTTGCCGGAGCCCGACTCGCCGATGAGCGCCACGACCTCGCCGCGCCGCACCTGCAGGTCGACGCCGCCGACGGCGCGGACCGGCCGGCGCCCGCCGGTGAAGGTGACCGTCAGGTCCCGGATGTCGACGAAGGGCGGCTCGGCGCCGCCGGCGCCGTCGGGTGGGGCCTGCGGCGCGGGCGCGTGGTCGGCATGCGGGATCATGCGCTCTCCTGCGCGGCGGGCGCGTCGCCATGCCCGCTGCCGGCCACGTGCATCCAGCAGGCGACGGCGTGGCCGCCCGCGTCGCGCCCGAGCGCGGGCTCGCGCTCGGCGCACATCGGCTGCGCATGGGCGCAGCGGGTGTGGAAGCGGCAGCCGGACGGCGGGTTGATCGGGTTCGGCGGGTCGCCGGCCAGCGGCGGCGCCTCGGTCCGGCGGTCCGGGTCCATCGACGGGATCGACGACAGCAGCGCGCGCGTGTACGGGTGGCGCGGGTCCTCGAAGAGCGCCTCGGACGCGCCGAGCTCGACCACCTGGCCGAGGTACATCACGAGCACGCGGTCGCACATGTAGCGCACGACGTTGAGGTCGTGGCTGATGAAGACGTAGGTCAGGCCGAAGCTCTCCTTCAGGTCGAGCAGCAGGTTGAGCACCTGGGCCTCGACCGACTTGTCCAGCGCCGACACCGCCTCGTCGAGGATGATCAGGCGCGGCTGCAGCGCCAGCGCACGCGCGATGTTGACGCGCTGGCGCTGGCCGCCCGAGAGCTCGTGCGGGTAACGCTCGGCGAAGCGCCGCGGCTCCAGGCCGACGCGCTCCAGCAGGTCGCGCGCGCGCTCGATCGCCTCGCGCCGCGGCAGGCCGTGCACCTGCGGCGCGAAGGCGATCGAGTCCTCGATCGTCAGCCGCGGGTTGAGCGAGGCGTAGCTGTCCTGGAACACCATCTGCGCCTGGCGGCGGAAGGCCTTCAGCGGCAGCTCCCGGCCGCCCACCGCCAGGCCGTCGAAGACGATCTCGCCGCGGTCCTGCGCGATCAGCTGCATCAGCAGCCGCGCCGTCGTGCTCTTGCCGCAGCCCGACTCGCCGACCACGCCCAGCGTCTCGCCCTTGTGGACCTCGAAGCCGACGCCGTCAACGGCGCGCACGACGCCACCGCCGCGACCCAGCGCGTCCTTCTTGAGCGGGAAGTGCTTGACCAGGCCGCGCACCTCGAGCAGCGGCTGAGCCGGGCCACCGACGTCGCGCGCATCGGCGGCCACCCCGGGCGCGGCGGCGACCGCCGTCATTGCTTGATCTCCATCGCCGACCGCAGCCCGTCGGACAGCAGGTTGAAGGCGATCGAGGTGAGGAAGATCATCACCCCGGGCAGCGCGGCGATCCACGGCTGGGCGTAGATGGCGGTGCGCAGCGTGTTCAGCATCAGCCCCCACTCGGGCTCGGGCGGCTTGACGCCCAGTCCGAGGAAGCTCAGCCCGGACGCGAGGATCATGCTGACCGCGATCAGGCTGGTGGCGTAGACGAAGATCGGGCTGAGCACGTTGCCCAGCACGTGCACGCGCACGATGGTCAGCGCGCTGGCGCCCGACGCGCGCGCGGCCTCGACGAAGTCGCGGCTGCGCACCTGCGTCGTCACGCTCTCGGCCACGCGGGCGATCGGCGGGATGAAGACGATGGTCAGCGAGATCAGCGAGTTGGTGATGCCGGCGCCCAGCGCACCCGACAGCGCGATCGCCAGCAGCACCGACGGGAAGGCGTAGAAGACGTCGATCG
>CAZQPN010000670.1:0-1896 GCA_964595215.1 uncultured Rubrivivax sp.
GCAGGTGCTGGTGAACCTGCTGGTCAACGCGATCCACGCGATGCCCGATGGCGGCAGGCTGATCCTGGCCACGCGCGATGTCGATCCGGACAGCGTCGAGATCAGCGTCTGCGACACCGGGCCCGGGCTGGAGGCCGAGCTGATGGACCAGCTGTTCCAGCCCTTCGTGACGCGCAAGAAGGACGGCACGGGCCTCGGCCTGTGGATCAGCCGCAGCATCGTCGAACGCTACGGCGGCGGCCTGCGCGCCGCCAATCGGCCCGGCGGCGGCGCCGTCTTCACCGTGCTGCTGCGGCGCGAGCCCGAGATGGGACAGGTCATCTGACGGACGGCCCCAGCCCGTTCGCGGCAGCAGCCGCACCAGGGCGCGCGGGCGCCGGCCTCAGGTCGTCTTGCTGATCGAGATGGTCGGGAACTTGGACGAGAAGTCCTTCGCCTTGGCCGCGATCTTGACCGCGACCTGGCGCGCCACCGACTTGTAGGTGGCGGCGATCTCGCCGTCGGGATCGGCCACGACGCTCGGGCGACCGCTGTCGGCCTGCTCGCGGATCGACAGGTTCAGCGGCAGCGCGCCGAGGTAGTCGACGTCGTACTCGGCCGCCATGCGCTTGCCGCCCTCGGCGCCGAAGATGTGCTCGCTGTGGCCGCAGTTCGGGCAGACGTAGACCGCCATGTTCTCGACGATGCCCAGGATGGGCACGCCGACCTTCTCGAACATCTTCAGCCCCTTGCGCGCGTCGAGCAGCGCGATGTCCTGCGGCGTGGTCACGATCACCGCGCCGGTCAGCGGCACGCGCTGGCTGAGCGTGAGCTGTATGTCGCCCGTGCCCGGCGGCATGTCGACGAGCAGGTAGTCGAGCTCGCGCCAGTTGGTCTGGCGCAGCAGCTGCTCGAGCGCCTGCGTGGCCATCGGGCCGCGCCAGATCATCGGGTTGTCGGCGTCGATCAGGAAGCCGATCGACATGACCTGCACGCCGTAGTTCTCCATCGGCTCCATGCTCTGGCCGTCGACGCTCTCCGGCCGGCCCTCGATGCCCATCATCATCGGCTGGCTGGGGCCGTAGATGTCGGCATCCAGGATGCCGACGCTCGCGCCCTCGGCGGCCAATGCCAGCGCCAGGTTGACGGCCGTCGTGCTCTTGCCGACACCGCCCTTGCCCGACGCCACGGCGACGATGTTCTTCACCTTCGGCAGCAGCTGCACGCCACGCTGCACCGCGTGGGCGGTGATCTTCTGGCTCATCTGCACGCTGACGTTGCCGACGCCGGGCACGGTGCGCGCCGCGGCGATCAGCGCCGAGCGCAGCGCCGGCATCTGGCTCTTGGCAGGGTAGCCGAGCTCGACGTCGAAGGCGACGTCCCCGCCGTTGATCTGCAGGTTGCGCAGCTGGCGGGTCGAGACGAAGTCCTTGCCGGTATTCGGGTCGACGACGGTCTTGAGCGCTTCGAGCAGCGCGGCTTCGGTGGGTGCGGTCATGGCGGGTCGGTGAGGCGAGGGCGTGCAGTCTAGCCGCTGTGAAACGGCCCTGACGCGGATAGGCCCAGGGGTAAACGCCGACTCCGGGGCCGCAAAGCACAACGCCCACGCAGAGGTGGGCGTTGCTCGAGAAGTGGCGGAGCGGACGGGGCTCGAACCCGCGACCCCCGGCGTGACAGGCCGGTATTCTAACCAACTGAACTACCGCTCCGCAGCGGTGGCGGCTTCGCAGCTTGCGCTGCCAGCACCGCCGAACTGGCGTCCCCTAGGGGATTCGAACCCCTGTAATCACCGTGAAAGGGTGGTGTCCTAGGCCTCTAGACGAAGGGGACGTAGGACTTCATTCTCTCCTGAACAGCGCTTGTTTGGTGGAGGTAAGCGGGATCGAACCGCTGACCTCTTGCATGCCATGCAAGCGC
>CAZQPN010000671.1:0-1895 GCA_964595215.1 uncultured Rubrivivax sp.
CGCGTCTGCCGCCGCCAAGGCCGTGTCCGACGGCAAGACCGCGGGCGCGGCGGCGAAGGCCAAGCGCGCCCCCGCACGCAAGCGCGCGCCGGCGGCCAAGCGCGGTCGCTGAGCCGGCCGACGCCGCGCCAGCGCCCGCGAGCCATGCCGATGACATTCTTCCGCTGCGGCCACGCCACCCACCCCGACTGGCGCATGGCGCTGGGCATGGCCGACGCGCAACTGCGCGCGCCGGGCGGCGAGGCGGTACCGGAACCGACGCTCGGCTGGTGCTACTTCACCGACGCCTACGCCCCGCACGCGCAGGCCATGCTAGATGCCCTGCGCCAATCCTGGCCACAGGTGGCCTGGGTCGGCTGCGTCGGCGTCGGTGTCGCCGCCAGCGGTGTCGAGTACTTCGACGAGCCGGCGCTGGTGCTGATGCTGTCCAGCCTGCCGCGCGGGCGCTTCGAGGTCTTCTCCGGGGCCCACCCGATCCAGCGCATCGAACCCTTCGCGGCCCTCGTGCATGCCGACCCGGACACGCCCGATCTGGCGGAGCTGATCGCCGAGATGAGCGACCGCACGGCCAGCGGCTACCTGTTCGGCGGCGTGGCCTCGTCGCGCACCGGCGCCGTCCAGCTGGCCGACGGCGTCTGGCGCGGCGGGCTGTCTGGCGTGGGCTTCACGGCCGACGTGGCGATGGTCTCGCGCGTGACGCAAGGCAGCCAGCCGATCGGCCCGGTGCGCCGCGTCACCGGCGCCGAGGGCCACGTCGTGCACGAGCTGGACGGCAAGCCGGCGCTGCCGCTGCTGCTGCTCGACCTCGGACTGGCCGACCTCGACCACCCGCGCGAGGCGATGCCGCGTCTGCGCGCGACGCTGGTGGGGCTGTCCGACGCACACGACCCGCTGGTCGGCCGCGGCGGCCAGTTCGGCACCGACACGCGGGTGCGCCACCTCGTCGGGCTGGACCCGGCACGGCAGGCGATCGCGGTGGCCGACCAGGTCGAGCCCGGGATGCGGCTGGCGTTCTGCCAGCGCGACGTCGCCGCGGCGCGCCGCGACCTGGTGCGCATCTGCAGCGAGATCCGCGAGGAGCTCTCGCCCGAGCCGGTACTGAGCACCGCCGGGCCGGCCGATGCCGGCAGCGCACGGGCCATGCTCGGTGCGATCTACATCAGCTGTGCGGGGCGCGGCGGGCCGCACTTCGGTGGGCCGTCGGCCGAGCTTCAGATCGTGCGCCATGCGCTGGGCGACGTGCCGCTCGCCGGATTCTTCGCCGGCGGCGAGATCGCGCGCCACCACCTGTATGGCTACACCGGGGTGCTGACGGTCTTCACCGGTGCCGAGTGACTGCGTCGCTCAGTTGGGGTGAACGGGTCGATCGCCGGTTCGTTTGCCTTCTTTCAGGTCAAAGTCGCTTTGACCCCGTGCCGTCTGTGCGGGGCGACGCATCCGCGCCGGGCCCGGCTACAGTGTGCGCATGAACGCCCCACTGCCCACCGCGGCCCTGGACCGGGAGCCTCCGACCGCCGATCCGGCCCGCCGCGCCGCGCGCCAGAAAGAGGTCGTCGCTGCCCTCTCGGCGGTGTTGCCCGCGCACGCGCTGCTGTGGCAGACCGAAGACACCACGCCCTACGAGTGCGACGGCTTGACCGCCTACCGCGAGCGCCCGCTCGTCGTCGCGCTGCCCGAGACCGAGGCGCAGGTGGCCGCCGTGCTGAAGGCCTGCCACGCGCTCGGCGCGCCGGTGGTGGCGCGCGGCGCCGGCACCGGACTGTCCGGCGGGGCGATGCCGCACGCACTCGGCGTGACGCTGTCGCTCGCGAAGTTCAACAAGATCCTGCAGGTCGACCCGGTGTCGCGCACCGCCACCGTGCAGTGCGGCGTGCGCAACCTGGCGATCAGCGAGG
>CAZQPN010000672.1:0-1894 GCA_964595215.1 uncultured Rubrivivax sp.
GCAGAGCGCGGCCTGTGCGCCGCGCTGCCGGTGATCTTCCTAACCGGCCATGGCGACGTGCCCACCGCGGTGGCTGCGGTCAAGCTCGGCGCCTTCGACTTCGTCGAGAAGCCGTTCTCGAACAACGCGCTGGTCGACCGCGTCGAGCAGGCGCTGGCGGTCAGCGCGGCCACGCTGGCGCAGCGCGATGCCGCGGCTGCGCGCGACCGGCTGCTGGCCGAGCTGACCGAGCGCGAACGCGACGTCATGCAGCTCATCGTCGCCGGGCGGCCGAACAAGCTGATCGCCGACGCGCTGGGCATCAGCGTGCGCACCGTCGAGGTCCATCGGGCGCGGGTGTTCGACAAGATGGGCGTCCGGTCGGCCGTCGAGCTGGCCAACCTGCTGCGCGCCGACGGCGCCGGTCCGGTGGGCCTGTAGCCCGTAAGCGGGTGTAGCGTCGGTAACGCGCGCGGCATGCGTCACGCCGCGCCGGGCCCCGGACCGGCCGTGTGGCGCGCACGGCCCTTTGTCGGGCGGCGGGATCGGTGATCATGGATGGACCCCCCGGGCGCGCGTCCGGGGCACCCATGACCGGGACGCCCATGACCACAGCCCACACCACCTTCACCGAGCTCGGTGCGCTGCCAGGCAGCGTCCCGGATCTGCAGGATGCCGTGCGCCACCTGCGCCTGCCGTCGACCGTGCGCGAGCGCTGCACCAACCTCGCCAATGCCGTGGCGGCGGGGCGCTCGACGGAGCTGTCGCTGGACCGCTCGCGCATGGGTGCGCTGGCGCGCCGCGTGGCCGCGCTGGTGCAGGAGCGTCACCCTGGGCCGACCGTCCCGCTGCACAGCTGCTGGCGCCACCTCGAGGCTGGCGGCGTCGACCGGCCGGCCCGTCTGGCGCAGCGGCTGTCCGGTGCGGACCGGGCCGAGGCGGCGCGCATCCGGGTCGACCTGGCCGTCGTCAGCGTCCTGATGGACGGCCCGGCCGGGCTCGAATGGCAGTACCGGGACGCGGGCAGCGGCCGCGGCACCGGCCGCGCAGAGGGCCTGGCGGCGGCGACCTTCGACGCCTTCATGGCCGGGCGCTTCTCGTCCGATCCGGCGATCCCGCTGCGCGTCGATGCGCGGGCGCTGTCGCAGCTGCACGCAGGCACGCTGGGCGACATCCTGCAGGTGCGGCCGGACAATCCGCTCGTCGGCCTGGAGGGCCGGCTGCGCCTGCTGCACCGGCTGGCCGCGGTGCTGCAGCGGCGCGCCGACGTTTTCGGTGAGCCGGCGCGGCCCGGTGCGCTGTTCGACCTGCTCGGCCACGTGCTGCTGCGCGGCCCGGACGGCCGGCCGCAGAAGCTGCCCGTGCACCGGCTGCGTGCCGGCGTGATGCTGCGCACGCTGCTCAAGGCCTTCGGTGGCATCTGGCCGGGCGGGTCGCCACTGGGCGGCAAATCGCTGGGCGATGTCTGGGCCCATCCGCTGGCCGGCGGCAGCGGCGCCAGCGCGGGCCACGTGCCGTTCCACACCTACAGCCAGTGGCTGGCCTTGTCGCTCGTCGAGCCGCTCGCGGCCGGCGGCATCGAGATCGACGCGCTGGACGAGCTCACCGGCCTGGCCGGGTTGCGACACGGCGGCCTGTTCCTGGACGCCGGTGTCGTCGTGCCGCGCCGACCCGGCTTCGCCCACGCACCGCACATGCCGGGCGACACGGCGATCGTCGAGTGGCGTGCGCTCAGCATGGTGCTGCTGGACGACCTGCTGCGCTCGGTGCGCGCCGAGCTGAGGCGGCCCGACCTGGGCATGGCGGGTCTGCTCGAGGGCGGCGTCGTGGCGGCAGGGCGCGCGCTGGCGGCCGAGCGCCGGCCGGGCGGGCCGCCGCCGCTGCGCATCTCCGGCTTCGGCACGCTGCTCTGACC
>CAZQPN010000673.1:0-1893 GCA_964595215.1 uncultured Rubrivivax sp.
GGTGGCCGCATCCTGCCCTACCTGGACGTGCCGTTCCAGCACGCCCATCCGGATGTGCTGCGCCGCATGAAGCGCCCGGCCAGCGGCGAGCGCAACCTGGAGCGGCTGGCGCGCTGGCGCGAGCTGTGCCCCGAGATCGTCGTGCGCTCGACCTTCATCGCCGGCTTCCCGGGCGAGACCGAGGCCGAGTTCGAGACGCTCCTGGATTTCATGCGCGAGGCGCAGATCGACCGCGCCGGCTGCTTCGCCTACTCGCCGGTGGCCGGCGCCGCCGCCAACGACCTGGCCGGCGCGCTGCCCGAGGCCGAGCGCGAGGCGCGTCGGGCGCGATTCATGGCGCTGGCCGAGGCGGTCTCGGCGGAGCGGCTGCGGCGCCGCGTCGGCGCGACCATGCAGGTGCTGGTCGACCAGGCGAGCGCGCTCGGCCGCCGCGGTGGCTGGGGCCGCAGCTACGCCGACGCGCCCGAGATCGACGGCCGCGTGCGGCTGCTGCCACCGGACAAGGCGTCCAAGACCTTCAAGGTCGGCGACTTCACGCGCGCCCGCATCGTCGCCACCGAGGGGCACGACTTGGTGGCGCAACCGGTCTGACTCGGTTCGCACCGGTTGTCCACACCGCGTCCGCCGAAGCCCCGCCTCGTTCGATCCGCTTGCCCGACTGCCATGGCCGACCACGACACCACCGAGCTGATCCACCATCCCTACCGGCCGCCGGCCGGCTTCGAGGCACCACAGGTCGGTGTGCACAAGGCGTCGACGGTGATCTTCCCGGACGTCGCGGCGATGCGCGCGCGCGACTGGCAGCACAAGACCGGCTACACCTACGGCCTGCACGGCACGCCGACGACGTTCACGCTCGAGGAGCGCATCGCCCACCTCGAGCACGGCCGCTACACGCTGCTGGCGCCAAGCGGCCTTTCGGCGATCGCGATGGTCGACCTGGCATTGCTCGGTCAGGGCGACGAGCTGCTGATCCCGGCCAATGCCTACGGGCCCGGCAAGTCGGTGGCGCGCCACCAGCTCGCGCGTTACGGCATCACGCACCGCTTCTACGACCCGATGGAGCCGGCCTCGCTGGCCGCCGCCATCACGCCGGCGACGCGTCTGGTCTGGCTGGAGGCGCCGGGCTCGGTGACGATGGAGTTCCCCGACCTGCGGGCGCTGGTGGCGCTGGCGCGCGAGCGCGGCGTGACGACGGCGCTCGACAACACCTGGGGCGCCGGCATCGCCTTCAACGGCTTCGACCTCGGCGGCGGCATGGGAGCCGACGTCGTGATGCAGGCGCTGACCAAGTTCCCTTCTGGCGGCGGCGACGTGCTGATGGGCTCGGTGACGACGATCGACCATCCGCTGCACCTGACGTTGAAGGCGGCCCACATGGACCTCGGCCTGGGCGTCGGGGCGAACGACGCCGAGGCGGTGCTGCGCGCGCTGCCCAGCACAGCGCTGCGCTACCACGCACACGACCGCAGCGCGCGGGCGCTGGCGGGCTGGCTGCAGCAGCGCCCGGAGATAGCCCGCGTGCTGCACCCGGCGATCGAGGGCTCGCCGGGCCACGCGCACTGGCGCCTGACCTGCTCGGCGGCGGCGGGGCTGTTCTCGGTCGTCTTCGACGAGCGCTTCTCGGCCGCACAGGTCGACGCCTTCGTCGACGCGCTGCGGCTGTTTCGCATCGGCTATTCCTGGGGCGGTCCGGTGAGCCTGGTCGTGCCCTACGACCTGGCGTCGATGCGCGACCCGGTGCCCTACGCGGGCACGCTGGTGCGTTTCTCGATCGGTCTGGAGGACGAGTCCGACTTGCGCGCCGACCTGGCTCAGGCACTGGCGCAGCTTAGCTGACGAGGTCGACCCGACGTGGGCGGCCACGCGCCGCGGCACGCGGCGCCGGCTCAG
>CAZQPN010000674.1:0-1885 GCA_964595215.1 uncultured Rubrivivax sp.
CGGCGCAGGCGCCTGGGTCGGCGTGGCGTCGGTCAGCGTCGCCCCGGCGTCGAGCTGGGCCCGCAGCCGCTGGCGCACTTCGTCGGTCACCAGGCAGGTCCCGCTGGACACCTGCTCCAGCGTCTGGCACGGCGGCAGGTCGGCCAGCGTGGGGTCGGCCTCCAGCCGCTGCAGCGCCTCGGCGAAGATCTGCTGCTTGTAGGCCTCGCGGGCGTCGAGCATGACGCGGATCTCGGTCGGCGACATGGCGGCCAGGTCGGTGCTGGCGAACAACTCGGCCGGCGTGGGCGCGCTGCCGGGCAGCGGCGGCGTGGCCGGCAGCGGCGACGCGGGCGAGACGACGTCGACCACGCCCGAGTTCGTCGGGTCGCGCCGCGGCGGCTCCAGCGGGGCCTGCAGGATGCGACGCACCGGTGTCTCTTCGCGGTTGACGCCGGTCTCGGCACGCACCTCGGGCGGCAGCGTGGTGGTGACGGTCAGCGCGCTGTCGTTGGCCGGCGCCTGCTCGAACACGTAGTTGGCCGCCGTCAGGCCGAAGCCGTAGACGGCGTACTGGCCGGGCTCGGTGGGCTCGCCGATGGAGGTCGAGAAGGCCAGCGTGCCGGTGGTGGCCGAGGCCAGGCTGTCGCCGCCGACGAAGCCGGTGACGCCGCCGGTCAGCGGCGGCAGCGGCTGGCCCAGCAGCATCGTCACCCGGTCGGCGACGTACAGCAGCGTGGCCGGCAGCACGTCGACCGTGAGGTCGCCGGGCAGCACCAGCGTGTAGTTGCCGGCGTCGGCGCCGCTGAGCGTCAGGCCGGCGACGCTGACCGGCCGCGCGCTGCCGATGTTGGGGTCGGCGGTGGTGCCGGTGGCGCTGCCGCTCAGCGCGACGGCGTCGCCGGCGAAGGGGCTGATGCGTGCGCTGCCCGACAGCGCCACCGCGGTGGTGGCGTCGTAGGTCTTGGGTGCGGTGCTCAACCCGCCGACGGCCAGCGTGGCCGGCGTGACGTCGGCGCTGAGCACCGGCAGCTCGAAGACGTAGTTGCCCGCGTCCGGACCGCTGGCGGTGAACGAGTCGACCGTCACGCTCTTGTCGAGACCGACGTTCTTGTCGCCGAAGCTGCCGGTGGCCGAGACGGCCAGGTCGACGCTGTCCTCGGCCAGGAGCGTGAAGCTCGGCAGGCCGCTGAGCTGGGCCACGACGGTGCCGTCGTAGACCTTGTCCAGCACGCTCAGCCCGCCGACGCTCACGCTCAGCGGGGTGATGTCGGCGCTCAGCCCGGTGACGGCCTGCAGCGTGTAGTTGCCCGCGTCCGCCCCCGACAGGCTCAGCCCGCTCAGGTCGATGGCCTTGCCCACGCCGACGTTCTTGTCGGCGAAGCTGGCCACCGCCGTGCCCGACACGCTGACGTCGTCGCCCGCCAGCGCCGCAAAGCTGCCCGTGCCGGACAGCGTGGCCGCCGTCGTGGCGTCGTAGACCTTGTCCAGCACCGTCAGGCCCGTGACCGTCAGCGGCCGCGGCGAGACGTCGACCGTCAGGTCGGTCGGCAGCAGCAGCGTGTAGTTGCCGGCGTCGGCGCCGCCCAGCGTCAGCCCGCTCACCGCCACCGGCAGCGCGGTGCCGACGTTCTTGCTGCTGGTGAACCCCAGCGCGCTGCCCACGACGCTCACCACGTCGCCGGACAACGGCGAGATCAGCGGGCTGCCCGACAGCAAGACGGCAGTCGTCGCGTCGTAGACCTTGGCCAAGGTGCCGAGGCCGCTGAGCGTCAGGGGGGCCGGGGTGATGCTGGCGCTGGCCACCGCGTTGGGCGCGATCGTGTAGTTGCTGGCCAGCCCGCCGTTGGCGCCGTCGCTCAGCGTCAGGTCGACCAGGACCGGGTAGCTGCCGACGTCCTTGACC
>CAZQPN010000675.1:0-1864 GCA_964595215.1 uncultured Rubrivivax sp.
GCCTTGCCTCCGGCACGGGCACGCTCGCGCCCGGCCTCGGCGGCCTTCAGACGCGCCAGCAGCCCGGGCGGGATCGCCGCGGCCGCGGCCCGCAGCACCTGATCCCCGAGCGGGTCGTCGCGTGTCGGTCCCGGCACGTCGTCGGCCGGGTCGGCAGCGTCCGGAGACGCATCGGCCGGCGCCGGGTCGTCCTGTGTGTCGTCGTCCGGACACTCGTCGGCGGGCGGCAGCCGGGTCGCGCGCGGCGCCAGCACCAGGCGCGCCGCGACGCGCGCGTCGTCGGCCGCCACGGCGTCGCGGCCGCACAGCGCCGCGTGCAGACGGGCCGCCGCGAGCGCCAGCAGCGGCGCGCGCATCGACGCCACACCCAGCGCCACTGCCGCCTCGCACAACGCAGCGACCATGTCGTCGCCAGCACTCACGGCCGGCGCGGCGGCACGCGCTGCAGCCAGATCGCCGGCCGTCAGGTCGACGCCATCCGCAGCCTCGCGCGGAGACAGCGCGCGCAGGTCCAGCCAGATGCCGAGCCGCTCGCACAACGCCGGCGGCGGGCGCTCGCCGTCGTCCAGCCCCTCGTCCAGCGCGACGACGCCGAAGCGCGCCGGCCAGCGCTGCGCGAGCCCGTCGCGCTCGAGCGTCAGCTCGCCTCGATCGAGCACGGCGGCCAGCCGGGCGGCGGTGGCCGGCGCGATGCGCTCGGCCATCGCGGCCAGCAGCACGCGACCGTCGGCACGTGCCAGCAGGCCAGCCTCCGCGACCGGCCGGCCGGCGCGCAGCGTGGCCGCGAGATCCAGCCCGCCGAGCAGCCGCTCGTCGCGGATGTGCAGTGGCATGCGCAGCAATGGATGGTCCGGTCCGACCCATTGCGACAGCTGTGACAGCCAGCGGTCGCGCAGCTGCCCGGCGGGGGCGCGCAGCCAGACGCCGCCCAGCGCCACCGGGTCCAGCGCCAGCAGCGCCGCCGCCAGCAGGGCGTCACCCCAGGGCGACGGCGGAAGTTCGGAACCGCCATCGCGGAACACGGCGGGCCACGTCGCCGCCGGCGTGGCGGCGGGCGGATGCGCCGAAACGCCCGCATCGCGCGCCGCCGGCATCGCTCGCATCGCCGGGCGGCTCAGGCGAAGAGCTCGGTCACCGCGCGCTCGACGCGCGTGCCGGCGTCGGCGTCGTCGAGGGGACTGCGCCGAAGCCGATGGCGCAGTGCCGGCGCCGCCACGCGCTGCAGATGGGCCGGCGTCACCGCCGACGCGCCGTCCAGGGCCGCCAGCGCGCGCGCCGCGCGCATCAGGGTGAGCTCGCCGCGCAGCCCGTCGGTGCCGAGCTTCAGGCACAGCGTGGCGGCCTGCTCGAGCACGCCGTCGGGCACCGAGACCGTCGCCAGCCTGCGGCGCGCGGCCAGCAGCCGGCGGCGCAGCTTGTCGTCCTCGGCCTTCCAACTGTCGACGAAGGCGTCGGGGTCGCGCTCGAACGCGTCGCGCCGGCGCACCACCTGCACCCGCGTGGCGACGTCGCCCGGCGTGCGCACCTCGACCGCGAGGCCGAAGCGGTCGAGCAGCTGCGGGCGCAGCTCGCCCTCCTCCGGGTTGCCGCTGCCGACCAGCACGAAGCGCGCCGGATGGCGCACCGACAGGCCTTCGCGCTCGACCACGTTCTCCCCCGACGCAGCGACGTCGATCAGCAGGTCGACCAGGTGGTCCTCGAGCAGATTGACCTCGTCGATGTAGAGGAAGCCGCGGTGGGCGCGCGCCAGCAGCCCGGGCTCGAAAGCCTTGACGCCCTGGGTCAGCGCGCGCTCGAGGTCGAGCGCGCCGACGACGCGGTCCTCGGTCGCGCCCAGCGGCAGGTCGACCACCGGCACCGGCAC
>CAZQPN010000676.1:0-1862 GCA_964595215.1 uncultured Rubrivivax sp.
GGAACGAAAGGGCCCTTGGGCCCTGAGCGGCCAACGGCCGCTCAGGGCCGAACACCGCCGTTTGCTGCCGACACGGGCCCGGCCCCTCGGCCGCAGGCTCGACTCAGGTCGCAGGCAACGCGGGCGCCGAGGCTGCGTTGAGTGGGAAGCGCACCGTGAACAGTGCCCCCGGCCCGCCGCCCTGGCCGGGCCGCACCGGGTGCGCGTCGGCCACCGTGACCTCGGCGCCGTGCTGCTGGGCGATCTCGCGCACGATCGACAGCCCCAGGCCGCTGCCGTCGACGTTGGTGCCCAGTGCGCGGTAGAAGGGGCGGAACACGCTCTCGCGCTCGGCCGGCGGGATGCCCGGGCCGTTGTCCTCGACCTGCAGCACGACGACCTGGCCGAACGGGTCGGGCATCACGCGCGCGGTCACGGTGCCGCCGGCCGGGGTGTAGTGCAGCGCGTTGTCGACCAGGTTGCGCACCAGCTCGCGCAGCAGCACCGGCTGCCCGCGCAGCAGCGCGCCGCGCTCCGGGCCCTCGTAGCCGAGGTCGATGCGCTTGTCCATCGCCTGCGGCACGAAGTCGCGCACCGCATCGACGGTCAGCTCGGCGAGGTCGACTTCGGCCATGTGCGGCGCCGAGTCACGGTTCTCGGCGCGCGCCATCGCCAGCAGCTGGTTGACCATGCGGGCGGCGCGCTGGCTGGACAGCGCGATCTGCTGCAGCGAGTGCTTGAGCGTGTGCACATCGCCCTCGCCGCGGTCGATCTGGCGCTCGGCCAGCTCGGCCTGCATGCGCAGGCCGGCCAGCGGCGTCTTCAGCTGGTGCGCGGCATCGGCCAGGAACTGCTTCTGGGTCGCGATCGAGTGGTCCAGCCGCTGCAGCAGGTCGTTGATAGCGCCGACCAGCGGCACCACCTCGTCGGGCACGTCGCGTTCGGCGATCGGGCTCAGGTCGGTGCTCTCGCGCTGGCGGATGCGGCGCTGCAGGTCCGACAGCGGCTGGATGCCGCGCGACAGCGCGAACCACACCAGCACGACGGCGATCGGCAGGATCACGAACTGCGGCAGGATCACCCCCTTGACGATCTCGGTGGCCAGCCGCGAGCGCTTGTCCAGCGTCGCCGCCACCTGCACCAGCGAGGCGTGGCGCGGCTCGGTGCCGGGCGGCCCCGGCACCCATCGGTAGGCCACGCGCACCGGCAGGCCCTTGACGTCGTCGTCGCGGAAGCGCACGTCGCTCGAGGGCTGGACGTCGGCGTCCGGCACCGGCACGTCGCGGTCGCCGGCGAGGAACTCGCCGCGCGCACCCAGCACCTGGAAGAACACCTGCTCCTCGTCGTCGGTGCGCAGCAGCGCCGCCGCAGCCTCGGGCAACTGCACGACGACGCGCGGCGGCCCGCCCGGCCTCGCCGGCGCCTCCACCGTGACCTGGCGCGACAGCGCACGCGCGACGTCGCCGAGCTCACGGTCGTAGGGCCGGTTGGCGATGCCCTGGGCGACGACCCAGGTCACGGCCACGCTCATCGGCCACAGCAGCAGCAGCGGCGCGAGCATCCAGTCCAGGATCTCGCCGAAGAGCGAGCGCTGCTCCGTCTGGCGTTTCATGTCCGCGATGATCGGCGATGCGCGCCACCGACGGCCGGCGGCACGCCCCGGCAGCGGGGCATCGGGCCGTCCGCGTCGGCCGACGGCGTCACGCGCCTTCGTCGGGCCGCATCAGGCGGCGCCAGCGGACATCACGCGGCGATCTTCTCGAGGCAGTAGCCCAGGCCGCGCACGGTCGCGATGCGCACCGGCCCCTGCTCGATCTTCTTGCGCAGGCGGTGGATGTAGACCTCGATCGCGTTGTTGCTGACCTCCTCGCCCCATTCGCACA
>CAZQPN010000677.1:0-1857 GCA_964595215.1 uncultured Rubrivivax sp.
CCTCGTCCAGCTGCCAGGCCAGGCGGCGCGCGGGTCCCAGCTCGTCGTCGCGCATGATGGTGTTGAGGGTGACGAACACGCGTGCGCCGAAACGGTGCGCATGCGCGGCCAGACGGGCGATGTCGGCAACCTCGTTGGCCGCCTTGTCGCGTGCGCCGAAACCCGGTCCGCCGATGTAGACGGCATCGGCGCCATGGTTCACGGCCTCGATGCCGATGGCGGCGTCGCGGGCCGGGGCGAGCAGTTCCAGGTGCGGGCGCGGCATGGGCTCGCAGTGTAGGGCGGGGCCGCCGCGCCGAGCCGCGCGGCACCCCGCCGCGTGGCCCCGGCGCCGATCTGTGGCAAGCTGCACCGCAGCTCGATCGACGGGAGCTGCCATGCCGACTCCGCGCCTCCATCTCAGTGCCATGCTGGCCGCCGGCACCCTGATGCTCGCCGGCTGTGGCGTGACGCCGGCCGACCGCGCGGTGACGCCGCCGGCCGTGCCGGAGCCGCTGCCGGCGTCATACCAGGGCGATCTGCCGGGCGCCAGCGGCACCGTGCGCTGGCACCTGGACCTGCTGCCCAGGGGCCGCTTCCAGTTGCGCCAGACCTTTGTCGACCGCCCGCCGCCGAACGCCTTCGACGACATCGGCCGCGTCACGGTCGACGGCCCGCGCCTGACGCTGCGCGGCGGGCGCGAGGCGCCGGTGTTCCTGGCGCTCCGGCCCGACGGCGCGCTGCGCAAGCTCGACACCGAGGGCCGGCCGATCGGCTCGGCGCACAACGACCTGCTGCAGCGCCTGCCGGCGGCCGCGCCGATCGAGCCGCGCCTGGCGCTGGCGGGCATGTTCACCTACCTTGCCGACGCCCCGCGCATCGTGCTGTGTGCCGACGGCCGCGCGCTGCCGGTGCAGATGGCGGGCGACTACCTGGTGCTGGAGCGTGCCTATTCGGCGGCCGCGCCGTCCCCCGGGGCGCCGATGCTGGTGCAGCTGGACGGGCGGATCGCGCTGCGCCCCTCGGCCGAGGAGAGCCAGCCGCCGCTGCCGACGCTGGTGGTCGAGCGTTTCGGCCGCGTGCTGCCGGGTGCGAGCTGCGACCGTCCGCCGCCCGACCGGCCGCTGGTCGGCACCGACTGGCGGCTGGTCTGGCAGGGCGGCCAGGCCGTCTCGGCGGCCGATGCGGCAAGGCCGGCGGGGCTGCGCTTCGAGGCCGGCCGTGTCGCCGGCAGCGACGGCTGCAACCGCCTCGTCGGCGCCTACACGCTGGACGGCGCGGCGCTGGCGCTGGGCCCGCTGGCCGGCACCCGCATGGCCTGCGCGGTGGGCATGGATGCCGCCCAAGCCTTCACCGACGCGTTGGCGCGCGTGAAACGCCATGCGGTGCGCGGCGACCTGCTCGAGCTGATGGACGAGTCCGGCAACCTGCTGTTGCGGCTGCAGGCCGACTGATCGACGACGCCGGCGCCACCCGCCGCGCCGGCGCTCAGAAGCGCGCCGCGGCGGCGTCGAACGAGGCCCGCAGCGACGGATAGTCGCCGTGCACCGGATACTGCGGGAACTGCGCCGCGATCGCCGGCGGCGGGTGGATGAAGAAGCCGGCGTCGGCCGCGCCCAGCATGCCGGTGTCGTTGTACGAGTCGCCGGCGGCCATGACGCGGAAGTTCAGCGCCTTCAGCGCGTTGACCGCGTGGCGCTTCTGGTCCGGCTGGCGCAACCGGTAGTCGCTCACCGTGCCGTCGGCGTCGACCACCAGCTTGTGGCAGAACAGCGTCGGCTGGCCGAGCTGCACCATCAGCGGGGCGGCGAACTCGTAGAAGGTGTCCGACAGGATGATCACCTGGTAGCGCGCGCGCAGGCCGTCGAGGAAGGCGCG
>CAZQPN010000678.1:0-1857 GCA_964595215.1 uncultured Rubrivivax sp.
AGCGAGGCGCAGCGCGCCGCCTGGCTGCCCAAGGTGGCGCGCGGCGACGCCATCGCCGCCTTCGCGCTGTCGGAGCCCGGCGCCGGCTCGGACGTGGCGGCGATGCAGTGCGCGGCCCGTCTCGATGGCGACGAGGTCGTGATCGACGGCGAGAAGACCTGGATCAGCAACGGCGGCATCGCCGACGTCTACGTCGTGTTCGTCCGCACCGGCGAGCAACCGGGGTCGCGCGGCATCTCGGCCTTCATCGTCGAGGCCGGCACGCCCGGTTTCGAGATCGCCGAGCGCATCGAGGTCATCGCGCCGCACCCGCTGGCGCGGCTGCGCTTCAACGGCTGCCGCGTGCCCATCGCGAACCGCATCGGCGCGCAGGGCGAGGGTTTCAAGGTCGCGATGCGCACGCTCGACGTCTTCCGGACCTCGGTCGCGGCGGCGGCCCTCGGCTTCGCGCGTCGCGCGCTGCACGAGGGCCTGGCTCGCGCGACCAGCCGGCGCATGTTCGGCCAGACGCTGGCCGACTTCCAGCTCACGCAGGCCAAGCTGGCGCAGATGGTCACCACCGTCGACGGCGCCGCGCTGCTGACCTACCGCGCCGCGTGGCAGCGCGACCAGGGCCGGGCGGTGACGCAGGAGGCGGCGATGGCCAAGATGGCGGCGACCGAAGGCGCGCAGCAGGTCATCGACGCCGCGCTTCAGCTGTGGGGCGGCCTGGGCGTGGCCAGCGGGCAGGTGGTGGAGTCGCTCTACCGCGAGATCCGCGCGCTGCGCATCTACGAGGGCGCGACCGAGGTGCAGCAACTCATCATCGCACGCGAGCTGCTCAAGGCCGCGGGGGCGCACGCATGAGCGCGCCGGGCCGGTTCGAGCGCACGTGGCGCATCCGCTTCGGCCACTGCGACCCGGCCGGCATCGTCTACTACCCGCAGATCCTGACGCTGTTCAACCACCTGGTCGAGGATTGGGTCGACGCCGGCCTTGGCATCCCCTACGCGCCGCTGGTGACCGAGCGCCGCATCGGCCTGCCGACGGTGCGGCTGGAGGTCGACTTCCGCGCCGTCAGCCGCATGGGCGAGGACGTCGCCTTCGGGCTGGCGGTCGAGCGCCTGGGCGGCAAGTCGATCACGCTGGCGATCGACGTCCACGGGCCGGCCCCGGCCGGCGGCGCCGGCGAGCTGCGCGTGCAGGCGCGCAAGGTGCTCGTCACCACCGACCTCGACACCCACCGAGCCATCGCGCTGCCGTCGGACTTGCGCGCCGCCGTCCAGGCCTTCGCCGGCGGCGGCTTATCCTCTCGACTGGAAACCGCATGAACCAGATCCTGCAACCCCCGAACTGGCCGCGCCCCAAGGGCTACGCGAATGGCGTCGCCGCGCGTGGAACCCAGGTGCACGTGGCCGGCATGATCGGCTGGGACGCCGAAGGCCGTTTCCCGAGCGACGACCTGGGCGACCAGGCGCGCGTCGCGCTGGCCAACGTGGTCGCGGTGCTGACGGAGGCCGGCGCACGGCCCGAGCACATCGTGCGCATGACCTGGTACGTGACCGACAAGCAGGCCTACCTCCAGGCCGGGCGCGCCATCGGCCAGGCCTTCCGCGAGCTGATCGGCCACTATGGCATCGCGATGACCGCGGTGCAGGTGGCCGCGCTGATCGAGGACGGGGCCAAGGTCGAGATCGAGCTGATCTCGGCCGAGGACGTGGAGGGCCTGCTCGGCGCCGGTCGCCTGAAGGACCTCGACGGCATCGTGATCCCCGGTGGATTCGGCGAGCGGGGCATCGAGGGCAAGATCGCCGCGGCCCGCTACGCCCGTGAAGAGAGCGTGCCGTGCCTGGGCCTGTGCCTCGGGCTGCACACCAT
>CAZQPN010000679.1:0-1850 GCA_964595215.1 uncultured Rubrivivax sp.
GGAGTTCTTCGTCCACTGGGCGCTGTGCGTGGCCTACAGCGGCCAGTGCTTCATCAGCCACGCCCACACCGGGCGCAGCGCCAACCGCGGCAACTGCTCGCAGGAGTGCCGGCTGCCGTACACGGTGCTCGACAGCCAGGGCCGCGTGGTCGCGCACGACAGGCACGTGCTGAGCCTGAAGGACAACGACCAGGGCGCCAACCTCGAGCTGCTCGCCGACGCCGGCATCCGCAGCTTCAAGATCGAGGGCCGCTACAAGGACATGGCGACGGTGAAGAACGTCACCGCGCACTACCGACGGCTGCTCGACGCGCTGCTCGAGCGCCGCGACGACCTGCGCCCGGCCTCCAGCGGCCGCTGCCACTTCACCTTCACGCCGCAGCCCGAGCAGGGCTTCAACCGCGGCGGCACCGACTACTTCGTGCACGGACGGCAGATCGACATCGGCGCCTTCGACACGCCCAAGCACGCCGGGCTGCCGGTCGGCCACGTCACCACCGTGGCGGCCGACCACTTCGAGCTCGACACCGGCGACGCCGCGACCGTGCTGCACAACGGCGACGCGCTGACCTGGTGGGACCGCCAGGGCGGGCTGCAGGGCGTGCCGGTCAACACCGCCACCCGCGTCGAGGGGTCCGGCGTCGCCGCCGGCACGCGCTGGCGCATCGTGCCCAACCTGGCGCGCGGGCAGACGCTGGCCGAACTGCAGCGCGCGGCCGACCTGCGGCGCGACACCGCCGTGAGCCGCAACCGCGACATGGCGTGGGAGCGGCTGCTGGCCAGACCGTCGGCCGAACGCCGGATCGCGGTCGACCTGAGCCTGGCCCAGGTGCGGGTGAATGGCCGGGACGGCTTCACGCTCGCGCTGAAGGACGCCGACGGCCACCGCGGCGTCGCGCGCGTGGCGCACCCGCACGAGCCGGCGCGCGACCCGAAGCGCGCCGAGGCACAGCTCAAGGCGCAGCTCGGCAAGCTCGGCGACACGGTCTTCGAGGCCCGCCGGGTGCGGCTGGCGTTGACGCAGCCGTGGTTCGTCCCGACCTCGGTGCTGAACGCGCTGCGCCGGGATGCCGTGGCGGCGCTGGAGGCGGCACGCGCCGCCGCCTTCGCGCGCCTGCCACGCGCCACGCCCGTCGAGCCGCCGGCGCCCTACCCGGACGACACGCTGACCTATCTGGCCAACGTGCACAACCGCCAGGCGGCCGCCTTCTACGCTCGCCATGGCGTGAAGGTGGTCGGCGCCGCTTACGAGAGCCACGAGGAACTCGGCGAGGTGCCGCTGATGATCACCCGGCACTGCGTGCGCTACAGCCTCAGCCTGTGCCCCAAGCAGGCCAAGGGCGTGGCCGGCGTGCAGGGCACGCTGCGCGCCGAGCCGCTGACGCTGGTGCACGGCGAGGACCGGCTGACACTGCGCTTCGACTGCAAACCCTGCGAGATGCACGTCGTCGGCGCGATGCGGCCGAACGTGCTGGCGCGGCTGGTGAAGACCGAGCCGCTGACCTTCTACCGCCAGCGGCCGCCGGCCCCGGCGGTCTGAGCCACAGCCCTGCGGGTTCCACCGCTGTCGGGACGGCGGCCCCGCGCCTAAGCTCCAGGGCCGCAGGCGACCGTGCACGCCTGCCGGGCGGACGCACACGTGCGCCTTTCGAAGGCACCCCATGAGCCCACCGGGCCGCCCCAAGGGCGAAACCCGCGGGAACGCAGTCCGAAGGTACTCCAATGAGCAACACGCGCCTGATCCTCGACCATGTCTACGACCACGAGTCGCAGCATCCGGACCGCGTCTACCTGACCCAGCCGCTGGGCGGCGGCCGGGTGCAGGACATCACATGGGCCCAGGCGCTGGA
>CAZQPN010000680.1:0-1850 GCA_964595215.1 uncultured Rubrivivax sp.
TCTGCTGCAGGTTGGCTGCGGTCTGCTCGGTGCGGCCCGACAGGTCGGCGTTGCCCTGCGCGATCTCGTCCGACGCCGTGGCGATGCTGTCGCTGCTGGCGCGCACCTCGGCGATCGTGCGCTCGATGCGCTGCAGGGCGTCGAGCATGCGGCGTGTCGCCGGCGTCGCGCTGGCCAGGCGGGCGGCGCCGAAGTCGATCGTGCCGCCGTCGGCGACGAGCCGCTCGGCGACCGTGCTCAGTTCGGCACCGGCGGCGAAGTCGGTCCGCGCGCGTGCCGCCAGCAGCATCAGGATGCCGGCCTCGGCGACCACGTAGGTTGCGTGCTCGATGACGCGGCCCAGGCCCGGCTCGGTGAAGCAGATCGGGCCCCAGCCCCAGGCCTGGAAGTAGTTGAAGCTCAGGTGATGCACGGCGATGGCGCCGGCGGCTGCCAGCACCGGCAACCAGTGCCGGTAGACGATGGTGCAGGCGAGGAAGGCGAAGACCGCGAAGTGGGCCTCGGTCTGCCCGCGCGCGGCATGGATCAGCAGCGCGACCGCCGCCATGCCCAGCACGGGCAGGCCGATGCGGCTGCCCAGCGCACCGCCGGACAGGGCCGCCGTGAGGCCGGCCGCGGCGGCCAGCGCGAGCGCCAGGCCGGCCACCAGGCCGAGCGAGTCGTGCACGACGGCGTAGGCCAGCGCGCCGGCGAGCACGACGCCGATGGCTGCCAGGACGATGCGGTCGTTGTCGTGGATGGGTGTCATGGTGGGATGTGCGGTCAGGACGGATGTGTCAGACGGACGCCGCTTCTCATGCGACCGTCCCGGTGGAGATCGGCAGCTTGCGCCTGCAACTTGAGTCGGGCCCCACGCCGGCTGGACCCGAGGCGGGCACGACCCCACGCAGGCCGGCCGCACGCCGCGAGGTGGCCGAAGACCGGTCAGGAGCCGGCAAGGACGGCGGCCACCGTCACCCAGGAACGACGAAGGCCGCCCGCTGGCGGCCTTCGAGACCCGGGCGGCGATGCCGCGTCAGTGCGTGCTGTCCATCAGCCCCATGTCCGAGGCGCTCATCAGGCCCTCGATGTCCATCAGGATCAGCATGCGCTCGCTGGTCTCGTCGCCCTGGCCCTGGCGCACGCTGCCGATGCCGGTGATGAAGCCGCTGTCGACGCTGGAGCTGAGCTCGGGCGCCGGCTTGATGTGGTCGGCTGCCAGCTCGAGCACGTCGGACACCGAGTCGACCACCGCGCCGACGACGCGGCCGCGCACGTTGAGCACGATCACGACCGTGAAGCCGTTGACCTCGGCACTGTCGCAGCCGAGCTTCAGGCGCAGGTCGACGATCGGCACGATGACGCCGCGCAGGTTGACCACGCCCTTGATGAAGGGCGGTGCATTGGCGATGCGCGTCGGCGGCTCGTAGGACCGTATCTCCTGCACGCGCAGGATGTCGATGCCGTATTCCTCGCCGCCGAGGCGGAAGGTGAGGTACTCGCCGCTGCGCGCCTGCGTCCGGCCGGTGGCGGCGCCCTGGCGGGCCGCTTCGTGACGGGCCACGTGGGTGGCGTCGGTGATCATGTCCATGGGGTCTCCTGGTGTGCAGGTGATGTCGGCGCAGGGCGGCCGGACTTGAGGCGCGGTGGTCGGATGACTCGGTCGCGCCCCGCGGTTCAGAAGGTTTCCCAGTCGTCGTCGGCGGTCGCGGCGACCGCGGGGGCGACGGGTGCGGCGATAGGGGGTCGTGCCGCCACAGCCGCTGGCCCGGCCGGCGGCGTGCCGTTCGATGCCGAGCGCGCAGGCCGGGCGGCCGGCGCTGCGGCGGCGGCCGAGCGCCTGGCCGAGACGGCCGGCGTGGACGAGGCCG
>CAZQPN010000681.1:0-716 GCA_964595215.1 uncultured Rubrivivax sp.
TGGCCACGGTTGACCGTGCGCGCCTTCGACGTCGCCATCGCGGCACGCGCCGTCGGTGACCCGGCGGTGGTGCGCGCTGTGCAAAGCACTGTGCGCCTCCGCAACGACCTCGTGATCTTCGACCCGGCCAACCTTGGCCAGGCCTGCCCGTCCTGACGCCATGACACGTCGCTCCGAGCCGCCCCCCGCCGCCCGCCGCAATGCGCCGATGTCTGCGCGCACCCAGCGCGGCGCGGCCACGCTGGTGGTGGTGGCCCTGCTCTTCTTCGTGATGTCGCTGACCGCGGCTTACACCGCGCGCAACCTGATCTTCGAGCAGCGTACCTCGGCCCAGCAATACCGTGCCACTCAGGCCTTCGACACCGCCGAGGCCGGGCTGGAGTGGGCGCTCAGCATGCTCAACGGCGGGCGCATCGACGCTGCCTGCCTGCCGACGACCGACACCGCGCAAGACAGCTTCCGTCAGCGCTACCTCACCGTCGATGCCGGCACCGGCGTCTTCTCCCGGCGCCTGCGCAGCGACGGTGTCACGCCGCTGTGGGCCGCCTGCCAGTTCGACGGCACGGATTGGGTCTGCAACTGCCCGGCGGACGGTGTGCCCAGTGTGGCCGCACCGTTCGCCGGACAAGGCCCCTTCCCCGCCTTCGCCGTGCGCTTCATCCCGGTCGTCGGCCTCGCGCCCGCCCGCCCGGGACTGATCCGCATCGAGGCCAACG